>CAZVOS010000184.1:0-6226 GCA_964628845.1 uncultured Bacteroidales bacterium
TTTCTCCGAAAAGAATTCAATTTTGACTGTGCTTGTAAAATTTCAGGAATGCTTTGGTGTACCGCCGAAATAGAAAATTTTCTTTTTCAGAAAATAAATAAAGAAGCTTATACCGATACCATAGTAAAAGCTATAAAAATTCATCAGAAATTTCTCAGTCAGATAAATAATCTAAAACTTTTCCACTCCCCATATCATGAACTTATAAAAACTAAAGAATTTAAAGATAATATTTATTAATTAAAACTAAACAACATGAATGCACAACCCAATAAACAAAATCGTTTTGTTCCTTTAAGTCAGGACATAAAGCTTGTTATCGAAAATTTTAAAAACAACACAGGCAAGGGTGTCGAGTGCCTTTGTAATGATGCTCCTGTAGCTTCTATGCAAAAACTTAAAGATGGCAAACCAGTATTTGATATCCCTCTGGATGACTTTCTGTTTTGGTTTGACACTACCCACAATCATATTTTCCCGACAGCAGAAAATATGATTCGTCTGGCGTATTTGAATCATTTACATACCTATGAATGCTGTAGCATCGTACTTAAAGCGATGTTCGAAAAGCAATTTGCACAGGGTTTTTTTACAAACTTCGAAGAAGTTATTTACGAACCAACCTTTATAAATAACAATATGGATACCTTTAAACCTGACAGTTCCCACTTATATGAAATTTTCATAAATACAGGGAGCATATCTCGTGAAGATGTTTCTGAAATAGCTTTTGCTTCAATACTTGACGACCTTATAGATACGAAAAGCTTTTTACTGAGCTACAAAGATGTTCTCGAAAATTTTGGAAATAAAAAAGAGGAAGAAATTAATATTGTTAAAAAAGAAGAAGATGCCGGGCTTGTCAGTTTGTTTTTTGACCTTAAAAAGAGGTATAAATCCCGCATTAATAAAATGGGCGAACTCACAAATGATTTATTGGAAATAAAAATTATCAACCAAAATATGGAAGACGAATATTTAAAACAGTACGGAAAAACCTTGCTTGAATTAAAACAGCTTTTTTTTACACTCGAAATCATTGGACTTAAAATAGAATGTAAAAAACGCAATCCCAAGTTTACCGAAAAGGAGATTGATATTGACATTGAGAAAACGCTTATAAAATTTGATGAAGAAATCAATTGCTTAAAAAAGGAACTCGGCCGAACCAATCGTCCACACCCCAATATAGATGCATTATTAGCAGCTTGTGGCATACAAGGTAAAGGTAGTTTAAGCATGGAGTTCGAATACATTAATGAAATCAAGAAGACTGTAAAGGAATTGTCTTTTATGCTGCATCCCGACCTCCTTTCGGAAGAGGATAGAGAGAAACTGACAGATATACATATCGCTGAGCTTAAAGAGCTTTTTAACAAACTCATGGATGTCAAGAAAAATATCCCTTTTACACCTAACATGCTTGGGTACTCGCATCCAGATCTGTTAAAACTATTTGAGATAAGAGTTTGGGTTTTTGAAATATACAAAGAGGCCGGCATCAAAACAAATACGGAAGAAATACCAGGCAAAACACTGGCAGAAAAAATTTCAAATCTTGAGAAGAGTATTAAGTTTTTGGAAGTCCGTATTACCGAAATAGATAACGAAAAGTATATCTGCCAGACGAACCAACTAACAAAACAGTATGAACAGATATTGGGCTCAGCAATCTCTATAAAACGGCACAAAGACTCTTTAAATGAAGAGATTGAGAATTATAAAATAAAAATTGAAGAGCAGAAAGCAATTTTAAAAAAACTATTACATGATTCATAATTCATATATAAACTAAAAAAATATAAAAATGAAAAAAGAAATTAAAAAA
Source organism: uncultured Bacteroidales bacterium (assembly GCA_964628845.1). Lineage (GTDB taxonomy): Bacteria > Bacteroidota > Bacteroidia > Bacteroidales > PXBB01 > JAKIYU01. The sequence continues at coordinate 1,829 of CAZVOS010000184.1, forward strand.
TTCGACAAAAATAATTACCTGCTTATGAAATTAGATAAAGCACTTCAAAACAAAATATTTGAAGATAAAAACGGCGAAACGTTCCACCATAAGGTATCACTTACAAGAGATGATATTATTGGGGTGAGACATATGAATGTTTCCAAAAAAGGGATTATGCTTGTGAGTTCAACCGAAACTCCCGTCGTCAAGGTGGTCGATTTGAATGATTTTGGTAAGTATCTTTATGCGTATAACGGACACCAACGTAGTGTACGTAATACCTGTTTTAATTCAAAAGAAGATATTTTCTTCTCTGGGTCATGGGATAAAACAGTCCACATGGTAAATCTTAAAACAGGCAAGCTTATACGTGAATTCAAAGACCCATTAAATATGGGAAGAATTCCCTGGATATCATATTACGAAGAAAACAATAATAAAACGCTTTTTGTCGGTAATTATACCAAAGACGTTAATCCCATTAAAAACAATACTATTAATGTTTTTGATGTCAATACGGGCAATCTCATCAGGCAAATAGCCGAACATGGGCATTGTATAAGCACAGAAAGTATTGCGCTTGCTGTCGACTTTAAAAATAAATATATCTATTCGGGCTCTGATGATGGTAAAATACTCCGTTTTGAAATGGGTGGCTCGTGGCAAAAAACAAAAGAATATCTTGGGCATACACGCTCAATTCGTATGTTGCACTTGTTCAACGACAATAAATATCTCGCTTCAGCCAGCACCGACCGCAGTATTAAAATTTTCGATGTAGAGTCAAAAGAACTAATTGCAGAATACAAAAATTTTTTGCAAGATGTGATGGCTGTTAAAGTTACCGCCGACAATAAAAAACTCGTTACCGTAAGCTTCGACCGTTCCATTCGTGTTTTTGAATTGCCCCAACTCAAACCACTGTCTATTATAAACGGTGTTTATGGTGCTTTGTGGTATTGTTGTTTTGCTTTTAACGACAATGTCCTTCTTACAGGTGGAGACGCAGGTGTGGTGTCTTTTTTCGCTATGAATTCATACAAACAAATTTGTAATTATTATCTAATGAGATGCCCTGATGATTACCTCTGGGCAAGTCCTCCCGACAACAATGGCAAATCCTGCTTTTATACTAACAAGCCACATAAATATATTAAGGTTTACAAGAAAAAACACAATATGGAATCTGTTGACGCCACCCCTGAGGAGGCGGAAAATTATTACAAACAATACAACAATGCTGATTGGCTCAGCAGAATAACCCATCCCGATTATTTTTTCGACTTGATGAAAAAAAATAACGATAATGAGCAGCTTGGCTTCACTGACCGTTTGTTACTTGAATAAGCTGAACTCAAAGCAACTATAAGCAAGTCAGTTTTCACTGCACTATAGTTATTATTGTAACACAAATTTTTATAACGGCTGGGTTCACCCTGCCGATGTAAAAACTAAGCGGTGGAAATGGATGTTTTTTCAAGATGTCGTAAAAAATAAAATTAGTAATTCACATATTCTAATTTATTATTTATAACTTTGCACCCCCAATTTAAAAAAAAATATTATTCTGAATAAATCTTATGAAAAAATACTTTTTATTAATTTCTTTCTTCGCGTTTTTGTGTGTTGCAGTGTCGGCACAGACTAACGAACCCACACAACCAGATACTTCAACAGTTAAAAACCAGGAACTTGATTTTATTCCTACTGTAAGCATGACAGAGTCAGACCTCGAAAACAATTCCGAAGGGCAGGATGGTTCAGCTCTTTTGCAATCGTCGAGAGATGCTTATACCTCGCTGGCGGGTTATAATTTCGGGCAGGCACGTTTCCGCATACGTGGTTATAGTGCCGAAAACACCTCTGTGATGATAAATGGTGTGGAATCAAACGACATGGAAACTGGGAGACCCAGCTTTTACAAATGGGGCGGACTTAATGATGTAACACGCTATCCTGAAATAAGAACAGGTATAGCAGCATCTCCTTTTTCCTTTTCGGGTATTGGTGGTTATTCCAACATCAATGCGAGAGCAAGTAATTTCCGCAAAGGCACCCGTTTTTCTTATGCCTTATCAAACCGCAGTTATAGTAATCGTGTGATGCTTACCCATTCAACAGGTTTGATGGATAACAAATGGGCTTTCACTTTTTCGGGCTCTCATCGTTGGGCACAGGAAGGGTATGTACAAGGTACTTTTTATGATGGATGGAGTTACTTTATGTCGGCCGAAAAGAAAATTAACAACAGTCATAGTGTTGGCTTTACCGCTTACGGTGCCCCCACAAAATCTGGTGCTGCCGGTATAGCTACACAGGAAACATACGACCTTGTGGGCTCAAATTATTACAATCCTTATTGGGGTTTTCAGAATGGCGAAAAACGCAATGCCCGTGTCAGAAGCAACCACTTGCCTATGCTTATGCTAAGCCATTATTGGACTATTGATGACAAATCAAAATTACAATCCTCTATGTTTTATTCATTTGGGAAAAATGGATACACCATGCTCAACTGGTACGATGCCAACGACCCCAACCCCAATTATTACAGGTATTTGCCCAGTTACTGGCTCAATACCAATAAAACATTGTATGATGAATACACTAATTTATGGCAAAACGATGAAGCGGGCAGACAAATAAAATGGGACAATTTATACTTTGCCAACAGCAAAAACCTGTATACTGTTCATAGTGTGGATGGTATCACAGGCAACGATGTTACCGGAAACCGCTCTAAATATATTGTAGAGGAAACCCGCAATTTTCACAACCACTGGGGTATTGCAAGTGCTTATTCAAATGTCTTATCAGATAAATTTAAAATCGATGCCGGCTTAAATGCCTCTATTTATAAAAACAATTATTTTAAAGTGCTTGATGACCTCCTTGGTGGCGACTTTTGGGTGGATGTTGACCAGTTTGCAGAACGCGATTTTGACGACCCCAACATAGCTCAGAACGACCTGAATACACCTAACAGAATCATTAAAGAAGGTGATAAGTTTGGATACGACTATGTGGCCAACATCAACAAAGCTGAAACCTTTGGACAAGCCACCTATACATTAAATAAGTTTGACTTCTTTGCTGCGCTCAGCTTGTCAGGTACTTCTTTCTGGCGTACCGGCTATATGAAAAACGGTAAATTCCCTGACAATTCTTATGGGGATTCCGAAAAACAAAACTTCTTTAATTATGGTGTTAAAGCTGGTGTCAATTACAAACTTACTGGGCGTCACATTCTTACAGCCAACGGTGCTTATCTAACGCGTGCGCCGCAGTTCAGAAATGCCTATATATCGCCCAGAACCCGCGACTTTATTCCTATAAATCTTGAAAACGAAGATATCCTGTCAGGAGATTTAAATTATATCATTCGCTATCCCAACCTCAAAACACGACTTACCTATTATTATACTCAAATTAATAACCAGATGTGGCTCCGAAGCTTTTATCACGATGAATACCGCACCTTTGTAAATTATCAGATGTCCGATGTGGACTATGTACACACAGGTGTTGAGCTGGGTGTTGACTGGAACATCAATTCTTCTCTACAATTTACAGGCGCTTTCACCAAAAACGAAAACATCTGGAACTCACGTCCTAACATCATTATTGCTAGAGATAACGATGCTCAGGTATTGGCCGAAAACAAGGTGGCTTACCTCAAAAATTATAAAATTGGGGGTATGCCTCAAACAGCCGCCTCAGGAAGCTTGAGATACAATGGAAAACAATTTTATTTTGTAGGTCTCAATGTCAATTATTTTGCAGACATTTATCTGGATGTAAACCCCGACCGCAGAACATCAGAAGCCCTTGATGGCTATGTGGTTAGCGACCCCCAATGGGAGCAAATAATTGGACAAACAAAACTTGAAAATGCATATACTGTGGATATGTACTGCGGGAAATCATTTAAAATTAAAAACTATTTCATCAATTTAAACCTCAGCGTTAACAATCTTTTAAATAATACAGATTTTATTACTGGTGGTTTTGAACAATTAAGATACGACACCCAAAATATGGATAAATTCCCTCCCAAGTTCTCTTATATGTACGGCAGAACGTATTTTGCCATGATAAGTTTAAGGTTTTAATCAATAATTAAAAAAATATTAAAAAAATGAATACAATAAACAAAACCACAAAAATTTTAATCAGCTTTTTGGCTGTTATCACTTTTTTATCATCTTGTGTAAAACAAGAATTCGACACACCTCCCATTAAAGAAATACCTGTTGGCAGCATAATGACCATTGCACAACTAAAGGCCTTATTTACAGGTGTGAATATCAAATTCGTTGGCGACACCTCTGTTTATGCCACTGTAACTATGGACGATAAAAATGGCAATATCTACAAGAATGCCTATGTACAGGATGGAACCGGCTGTATCGTATT
>CAZVOS010000185.1:0-6192 GCA_964628845.1 uncultured Bacteroidales bacterium
ATGTGTCAATGTATTTCATCAACGCTATAACAGCATCGTTATATGGGTTAAACGACAACTGGTAAGACAGTTTGGCATAATTAAGCAAAGCACTTTGGGTAATTTTGGGGTCAAATTCAAGTTTATAAGCCGCCTGAAAAGCATTGCGGGCAAATTGCAGTTGTTCTGTTTTAAGATAACAATCAGCCAGAATATAATGGGCGTTTTGAGATAATGAGTCTTTTTCGTTAGCCACCTGTGTTAAGGGTTCAATGGCTTTTTCAAAATTGCCAGCCCTGTAGTAGCAGTATGCCCACTGATACATATCTTCTCTGCTTAACTGGGCTTTTGACTTTTCGGCATACATCTCAAGATATTTTAAAGCTTCGGCATATTTTTGTGTTCTGAAATACGCTTCGCCTATAATGCGTGCCAGTTCAGGTACTTTGGAACTCTCTGCCTTGTCGAGCAAAGAGGTGGCTTGCTCCAATAACTCTTTATAGCGTTCCTGTTTATAATAAATATGCACAATATAGTAAGGCACTAAAGCACCAAAATGCGGGTCATCCTGAATTATCTGAAAACTCTTTAGGGCTGTTTCCATATTATTGTTGTGATAGGCAATATGTCCGTAAAAATAATGGGCAGGAACCGAGTATTTTGTATCCACATCCTTAATCTCGAAAAACGCTTTAGATGCTAGCTCGTAGTTTTCTTTTACAAAATAGCAATAGCCGGTTTTGAAATAATATTCAGCCAGCTCCTCGTTGGTAAGATTGCGTATATCAATTTCCTGAAAACTCTTTAAAGCTTTGGAATAATTCTTTTTAGAATAATAAAAACTACCCAGATAAAATTGGGCTTGATTTATTTTTGCATGCTCCGGATTTTGACCAATAAAGTCATTCAAAAGTCGCTCAGCATCATTATTGTAAAGTTTAACAGCACACAAGCCGGCATAATACATCGACTGGGCAGACATTTCGGTGTTTTGTGCTGAAGTATACTTCATAACATTAATAAACTTTTTCTTTGCCGCACCAAACTTCTCCTTAGCAAACAAGTCCATGGCTGTGCGAAACTCAGTATTTATGTCGTTATGAAAAATTGTTTTTTGTGCAAGCGATAATTGTATAAACAAAAACACCAATAGTGTTGTGATAATCAATCTGTTCATAATGGTATATAGATGGTTAAAGTGTTCAATTTTAAACGTTTCAAAGATAAGAAAAATTGTAGTATATAAGTTTTTCAAAGAAATTTAATTACAGGTAAAAGGGAAAAGGTGAAAAGTGAAAGGTAAAATGTGGGGTAATGGTGGTATATAAATTATATGTCTTTATAATTTAAACTTATGTTAAAAATAAATAAATTTCAAATTAAATTTATAATTATTTAAAACTATATTTATACTTTTGATATAATTAAATTTAATTAAATAAATATGAAAATATCAAAACTTAAATCCTTTATTTTTTTATTTTTTATTTTAATAAATATTATTATTGTAAGAGCTCAGATGCAGCCATCCATGCTTTACAATGCCAAGCAGTTTCAGGAAACAACCCGTGGAGGGACAAGCTACGACCTGAGGTACGGACTTCTGCCCTTTAGTGGAAAAAGTCAGTTGCGTGATGTATTCAATGGACGCGAAGGAGACGTAAGCAATGCCCTGAAAGAGCTTCAGTACACCTCCATTTCTTTATCGGTTGATACACTGAACAGCAATTCTATTTATGTGGAGCTTCTTTCTTTTATTCCTTCTGCCAGCATAGGTCGCTTAAGCTTTGGTTCTCAAATAAACCAGTCCGAAGTGCCCTACGACACCAACGGCCTTGTGCAGACTGATGCCCTGCAGAATATTGCACGCCAAAAGTTGATGAATGGTGGAGGAAACTTCAGTCTTAATTTAAGCCGCCCTCTGTTATTTGTTCCTTTTACTGAATCTTCACAAATATACATGTTAAGCAATGCTTCTGTTACCTGTTATGCCGATATTGGCAAATTTAACTCCACCTTATACAACCCCGGACTGGGCTCGCAATTTAATATTGATTTCGACCTGCGGCTTTTTTCGAATAAAAGCGAAATAATGATAGGTAATTATTTCCGTATTGGTGCCAAAGGAAGATTTATGTATAATGCCTTTGATGCTAAATACCTCAAAAAATATAATATTGACAACAACCTCAACAACCTCGCTGTATTCCTTGTAAGTGGCTACATTGGCATTGGACCTGTATTTATTGAGTTGGGTACAACACGCAGCAACAAGTCGGCTTTCAATAGCACGGGCAATATATTGCGTTTTACATTACAACCAGTAAAATTTTAAAAAATTATCTTGCTTTATATGTTTATGTTTTTTCAAATTATATATTAACACAAAATACTTCAGATGAAAAAAATGGCAAATTTAAGTATTGTTTTTATCCTGTTTTTTATTATTTATAAACCCGCTGCAAAAGCTCAGTTATATATTGAGTTTGGCTATAATGCAGGATTTCCGACCAATCTAAGTAATTTTAATTATGTGATAGACCGTTACAACGAAACCCGCACCTATCTTGATAAGCAGATGGGGCATATCAATTATTTGGATGGAACGACGTTTTCAGTAGGAGGTGTTTTAGGTTCTTTGCTACTTGGCTGCGGTTATACAGCAGGCGGGCAAAAAAAATATGCTGAGACTACAGACAGTAATGGCGACATAATACGTCGGGACCTCTGGGTAAAAACTCGTATGTTAGACATGGATTTTGGAGCTGCCTTTGGCGATTTTGATAAAACTTCTTTTTTTATAGGTACCAGAATGTCGTTGGGTGGATTTACAGTGAATACACGTTCTGGACTTAAAAGTGAACTTAATGATGCAGAATGGAAAAAAATTAACCCCTGGGGCGACTTATTATTTACAGGTGGTATATTTTTTAGAATGCAGTTAACAAATCCCGGTATTTACATACAACCTTACTTTAATTTTACACCCGGTAAATTATTTCAAAGCGATGTTACCGAAATAAATGAAGTGCTTAACCCTAATACCTACCAAAACGACCCCTCTCCTCTTATGGTTAATTACAATACTTTCGGTATTAAAATTGGCATGGCAATTATTGGTAGTAATTAAAATACTGAATTATCTTTTATGAAATTTCATCTGTTTAACCCTGATGATTACACCCTGTCCGAATGGGCAGGAGGCACTACCACACAACTATATATATATCCCCCCAAAGCCAGTTATAAAAAACAAAATTTTCTGTTCAGAATAAGTACAGCTAAAGTGGAGCAGACGCATTCAGAATTTACATCCCTGCCCGGGTTCCTGAGAAAATTAATGATTTTGGATGGCACAATAAGCATAAATCACAAAGAACAGTATTCAAAAAAACTGAATAAATTTGATACCGACACATTCGATGGCGGCTGGCAAACAACATCAGAAGGAATCTGTACCGACTTCAACCTGATGACTACTGGCTCTTATAGCGGAAATCTTATGTCTTTAATTCTTAAAAAAAACAGTTCATTCGATTATCAGATAGCAGAAAAAATAAAATATTTATTTATTTTTGTAAATAATGGCGAACTAAATATTGTATTCAACGATAAAAACTATCACTTGAATAAAAATTATCTTTTAAAAATATTTGCTTTAAAAAAAGTTACTATTAATTTTATAGCCGCTTTAGATACTGAATTAGTTATAACAGAAATTTTTAAAAACCCACTAAGCCAAAAAATATGAAATCACTAAACAAAAAATCTTTTTTTCTTTTCATTTTGTTTTCTCTTTTCACATTTACCATGTACGCTCAGGCATATATTCATGCAGGTTATAATGCAGGGTTTCCTAAAAAATTAGACAGTCTGAATTATATTATAGACAGATACAATGCCACCCGCACTTACTTAGACAAACAAATGAAACATATCAATTATCTGGATGGGTTTAATTTCACTTTTGGGGGTGTTTTCGATGGTTTATTTATAGGTATGGGTTATACGGGAGGCACACAGATGAGATATGCCGAAGGTGTGGATATTACAGGGAACCTTAACCGAAGAGATGTTAAAGTAAGCACCCATGTTTACGATATGGAATTTGGTTTTGCTGTTGCCGACACCGATGAGGGCGCTGTTTTTGCAGGGAGTTCAATGTCGCTGGGAAAATTTAATGTACTTGCCAGGGGAGGACTTGCTACTGAAGTTGACAAACTCAATTTTGAACAGATTAACCCCGGCAACAGCACTTATTTTACTATGGGCTTTTTTTTACGTTTTTGCATACCTAACCCAGGTATATACATTCAACCCTATTACCAATTTGCAGGCAATATTGTTGTAAATGATATGACCGATGTAAACAAATTCCTCAACAAAAACACCTGGCAAAACGATGCCTCCCCACTTAATATAAAAAATAATATTTTTGGCATAAAAGCTGGATTTTCGTTTTTATTTGGCGGCGATTAAATTCAGAGTTGTTTTTCTTTATCCCTGACAGGTTCTGCGAACCCTGTCAGGATAAAGAAAAATTCACAGTTGTTTCTTTGTCCCTAACAGGTTCTGCGAACCCTGTCAGGATAAAGAAAAACACTGTAAGGAATAAAAATTTGCCCGTCCTTAGTCATAGCATCAACTACACCGCTCTATCCAGCACACAGTGACACTATGACTTTCCTTTTTAGTGGGTTAAACTTGAAAAATAATTTAATATCAAAAAGATATATGTTGCGACTTATTACAGCCCAAGTGCCACAGCCACAATTTCGGCTATGTCGTAATTAAAAATATCTTCTTCTTTGTTTTTGTATTTGAGACCGTCGGTAAGCATCACCATGCAAAAGGGGCAGGCGGTGGCAATAATGTCGGCATTGGTTTTAAGGGCATCTTCGGTGCGTTCTATAAATACTTCTTTATCACCCTGTTCGGCTTCTTTGAACATTTGCCCGCCACCACCGCCGCAACACAGCGCAAAACTTTTGTTGCGTGCCATTTCAACAAGATGTGAAGGAACGGATTTGAGCACATCTCTAGGGGAGTCGTATTCATTATTGGCTCTTCCCAGATAGCAGGGGTCGTGAAATGTGATTTTTTTATCTTTAAAGATATCAGTATTTATTTTAAGCTTGCCGTCTTTAATAAGTTTTTGCAAAAACTGTGTATAGTTAATCACTTCGTAATGTCCACCCAGGTCGGGATATTCGTTTTTTAAAATATTATAGCAATGCGGACAAATGGTAAGAATTTTTTTTATATTGTATCGGGTAAATGTGTCAATATTGGCCATGGCTTGCATTTGATAGAGCATCTCGTTGCCGGCACGGCGGGCGGGGTCGCCTGTGCAGCTTTCTTCTTTGCCCAGAACAGCATAACTGACATTAAAGTGTGTGAGTATTTTAATAAAAGCACGGCTTACCTTTTTGTATCTGTCGTCGAATGCACCGGCACAACCTACCCAAAATAAGTATTCGGGCTGCTCACCACGTGCAGATAAATCAGCCATAACAGGAACTTCAATTTTGATTTTATTTTCCATGTGTCAGATGTTTTAGTTTTTATTCATGTATAAGTCTTGAGCCCACAGCAAGCGGTCTTCGGGCGAAAATTGCCAGGGTGCTCCATTATTGGTAATGTTGGTAAATATGGTGTTTAGCCCCGATGGAGCAGATGATTCTTCGAGTACCAGATAACGCCTCATTTCAACAATAAGGGTTGGGTGGTTTATGTTTATGGGGCATTCGTTGGCACAAGCGTTACAGGTAGTGCAAGCCCATAATTCTTCGAGTGAAATATAGTCTTTAATGAGGGATTTATTGTCATTAAATGTTTTCCCATTTTTTACCAGTCCGGGTCCTTTTTCTTTCATTCTGGCACGCAGGTCCATCATTATTTTGCGGGGTGATAATTTTTTTCCGGTAGTAGCTGCCGGGCATACACTGGTACAGCGTCCACACTGTGTACATGCCAAAGAATCGAAATAATTTTTCCAGGTGACATCTTCCACATCTTTTACACCAAAACGCTCAGGAACAGCATTATCGGCAGGCGCCGCATAAGCAGTTTCGGGGTTCATCATCAGTTTAATTTCTTTGGTTATCACATCGTTATTGGGTAATTTACCAAGAGGGTCTAAACGGCTTAAAAACACATTCGGCACCGAGAGGAATACATGAAAATGTTTGGAATAGGGTAATATGTTGGCAA
>CAZVOS010000186.1:0-6185 GCA_964628845.1 uncultured Bacteroidales bacterium
AATAATTTCATATATCAATTCAGCCGTAGATGAGGTTTCAATTTTTGAATAACAGATGTCGAATGCTTCAATTTCAGGTTCTAGATGGTGGTCAATAAGTATTTTAATGGCAGGCGATTCCCTGATAAAATTTTCTAAGATATGAGTTCTTTTCAAGGCATTGAAATCAACACAGAATATCAGGTCACTATTCTGAATGATGTCTGAGATTTGATTTTTATTCTTTTGTGAATATACCAATAGTGTTTCATCGGTAATCATCCAGTCTAAAAACTCTGGATAATCGTTTGGTAAAACTACGGAAACATTATAAGCTTTTTTCTTAAAATAATGATATAATGCCAGTGATGACCCTATTGCATCGCCATCAGGATTATGATGTGATATGATAGAGATGTTTTTTTTATTTTGAAGAAGTTCTTTAAGATGAGATATAAAATTATTATTCATTTACAAATATTTAATGCAAAATTATCAAATAATTTTTGTTATTATCAGAATTAATATATACATTTACAGTTTAAAAATATTTAAACTAATTAGATATATGTCTGGTAATATTACTTTTACAATGATTAAACCTTATGCTTTCAAAAAAGGCAAAGGGGGTTCCATATTGGCTATGATAATGAATGCAGGTTTTAAAATAGTGGCATTAAAACTCACGCACCTCACTATTGAAGATGCAGAAAGGTTTTATAACATTCATAAAGGCAGACCCTTTTATGATTCATTAGTTAAATTTATGTCATCAGGGCCAATAATAGTTGCTATTCTTGAAAAAGAGAATGCTGTTGCTGATTATCGTAAGCTTATAGGAGATACTGACCCTAATATAGCAGCCGAAGGCACCATACGAAAATTATTTGCTGAATCCATTCAGGCCAATGCTGTTCATGGTTCGGATAGTGATGCGAATGCAGAATGGGAAGCCAATTTTTTCTTTGCATTGAGAGAGCGTTTCTATACCAGAAAAGAGATTGTATAAATTTATTTATATGAGTCAAATACAGCAAATTACTAATTTAATCTTAGTTTTTTATCACGCTTATTTATACTGCTCAAACACCTGACTTGCCTGCGTCAAGCAGGATACCAACACTTCTTTCTCACAATAAATTCTTAGTGCATAAGCACATTACTCTAAATTTATTTTTATTTACAACAGATATTTAATAGAAATTGAATAAATATTAACTTTGCAAACTTTTTTAAATATTTAATACAATATAATATAATATGATAACATTTAGTCAAGAAGTTAAAAATGAAAAAGCATTAGAAAATGCTATTAAACGATTTAGAGAAAAAGGTATTATTTTACCCACCATCAAACAGATGGAAAATCCAGAACTTATACCAGGAATAATAAAAGACAAACTAAGAGACATTGGTTTATGGGATTTACATCCTTTTAATTTATATCGTATTACCTGGAAGAATGAGCCAAAGGACAAAGGGGGCTTGTTTGGGCAGGTAAATTATATCGAAGTGCCTAAAGAAATAACGGGTGTTAAGGCCCGTGTAATAATGCTTGTCGGCAAATGGTTTCCAACTGGTGCACATAAGGTAGGTGCTGCATACGGATGCCTTGCTCCCAGAATCATAACAGGAGAGTTCGACCCCACATATCACAAAGCCGTATGGCCATCTACAGGTAATTACTGTCGTGGTGGTGCTTTTGATTCTTATCTGATGGGATGTGATGCCGTAGCCATACTTCCCGAAGAAATGAGTTCTGAGCGATTTGAATGGCTTAAAGAAGTAAATGCCGAAGTGATAGCTACACCTGGCTGTGAATCGAATGTAAAAGAGATATATGATAAATGTTGGGACATAAGAAAAAATCGCCCTGATTGTATCATTTTTAATCAATTTGATGAATTTGGCAATGCGGCCTGGCATTATAATGTTACAGGTCTTGCTATAAGAGAAGTTTTCGAAAGTATTGAGGAAAGTAAGCTCAATTTGGCCGCTTATGTATCGGCAACCGGCTCGGCAGGTACTATTGCCGCAGGAGATTACCTCCGTCATTTGTACCCTGATATAAAAGTAGTGGCATCAGAGGCCCTGCAATGCCCTACCATCTTCATGAATGGATTTGGTGGTCACCGCATCGAAGGTATCGGCGATAAACATGTACCATGGATACATAATGTTAAGAATACTAATGTCATTACAGCTATTGATGATGAAGATTGCATGCGACTTTTAAGATTATTTAACGAGAAAGAAGGCCATGATTTTCTTAAGAGCGAAGGTGTTGATAAAGAATTTATTAATCAGCTTAATCTTTTTGGCATTTCTTCCATTTCAAATTTGCTTTCGGCCATAAAAACTGCCAAATATTACGAATATGATGAAAATGATGTGGTTTTTTCAGTTGCCACCGACTCAGCAGATATGTACATTTCACGTATTAAAGAACTCAATGATGCTAAAGGTAAATACACATCAATGAACGCTGCCAGAGATTATGACTCATGCCTTATGAGTTGCGGAATTGACTATTTCAGAGAACTGTCCTATATGGATAAGAAAAGCATCCACAACCTGAAATATTTCACATGGGTAGAACAGCAAGCTAAAGAAGTAGCCGACCTTAATACTTTATGGTATGATAAAAATATATGGTCACAACAGTTCAATCAGGTGAACAGATGGGATGAAATGATAGAAGAATTTAACGAGAGAACAGGCGTTTTAAAGAATCTCAAATAATCTGTAAGTATTCATATAGCGTCAAAAGAACTGTTATTTGATTTCTATGAAAAAACAAAAATATTTTTATAGCTGTATCACATGTGGCAGGAATTATTATGATGATGACATCCGCTATCTATGCGATGATTGTAGTAAAAGCAACAAAAAAAATAATCCCCCCAAGGGTATCTTAAAAATCCTTTACGATTACGAACTCATCAGAAAGAAAAAAACAAAGAGTTTGTTTGAAACAATTAAAGAGCAGAAGTATATAGATATTTTGCCTATTTCATCCATTAATTCTTTATCCCCTCTTAAAGTAGGTCAAACACCTATGTACAATTTTAAATCGCAGGACCTTCTAAGCCATAAAAATTCTTTTGATATTCTTATAAAAGATGATGCTTTAAACCCGACTTTTTCGCATAAAGACCGAGCATCGGATTTGGTTTCTGCATTTGCCAGAGAGAAAGGAATTAAAACGATTGTAGCAGCTTCAACAGGCAATGCGGGTTCTTCAATTGCTGGTATTTGTGCTTCGCAAAATCAGAAAGCCATTGTTATGGTACCTGCCAAAGCACCTGTAGCTAAACTGCTTCAGATAATGCATTACGGTGCTCAGATTGTTACTGTTGATGGTACTTATGATGATGCCTTTGATTTGAGCTTGGAAATATCAAAAAAATATGGATTCTATAACAGAAACACTGCTTATAATCCTCTTACTATTGAAGGGAAAAAAACAGTTGCTTTTGAAATATTTGACGACATGCAACAAAAGCTGCCTGAACTTATTTTTGTACCTGTGGGGGATGGCGTTATTATATCAGGGCTATACAAAGGATTAGAAGATTTACTGATGCTTGGTATCATTAAAAAAATGCCCAGAATAGTTGCTGTACAGTCCACTAAGAGTAAAAATATAATAGCCAACCTGACACATAAAAACTTTAAAATCTATCCTTCAACCACTATAGCTGATTCTATTTCTGTTGATATACCACGAAATTTTTATATGGCACGGGATTATATGCTTAAATATGACTCATATCCCTTATTGGTTACTGATGAAGAAATAATTGAGCAATCACAATATTTAAGCAAAAAAACAGGCATCTTTTCTGAACCGGCAGCTTCAGCAGCATGGGCAGGATTTATAAAATATGCCCGAACAAATGGTATTAAAGAAAACAGCAAGCTAGTTATCCTATCGACTGGATGCGGCCTTAAAGATTTGAGAAATATTGAAAAACTATACTGTCTGCCTAAGCCGATAAGTTCTGCTGATGACTTTATAATTAACACTGATGACAACTAATCATTTTTTATTTTAATAATATTTTGCACTTTTATTTATAAAGAGTATATTTGCACCCCAATTTAAAAAAACAATTATTTTATAAAATAAATTTAAATTCAATACATTAGGATATGCAAAACAAAGGAGCGATAAAGATTTTTGCCATAGCGCTGGCACTCGTCTGTATATTTCAGATTTCATTTACCATTGTAACAAAGAGTGTTGAGAAGAAAGCTACAAAGTATGCGTATAATACCGCAACAGAAGCTGAAGCACAAATAGCTGCCCAGGAAGAGCTTACGGCTGAGCTTTTTAAACCAGAAATTGACAGTATAACAGGCCTGGCACTTCAGGAGATAACGTTTGACAGTCTTACACCCGAACAAAAACAAGAAGTATTAAACAGTCCTAATTTACCGATATTAAGTAAATTAAATTATCAAAAACTGGCCGAGAAGAAAAGAATTGCCTATCTTGATTCTATTTCAAGAGAAGTTGTTTATAACATAGGTATTCGTAAATATACATTTCGCGAATGTCGTGAAAGAGAAATCAACTTAGGACTAGACTTAAAAGGGGGTATGAATGTAACCATGGAAATCTCTGTTGTTGACATTGTCAGAGGCATGTCGGGATACAGCAAAGACCCTGTTTTTAACAAAGCTATCGAAAATGCCCTTATCATGCAAAAAACCAGTTCTGAGGATTTTGTCACTTTATTTGGCAAAGCATTCGCCGAACTAGACCCAGAAGCCAAACTTTCTAGCCCAACCCTTTTTGGTAAAGCAGAACTTAAGGACAAGATTAATTTCAATACCACGAATGAAGAAGTACTTGATATGATTCGTAAAGAAGCAGAAGCATCTGTTGACAGAACATTTAACATATTAAGAACACGTATCGACAGGTTTGGTGTTTCACAACCCAACATCCAGAAACTCGACAATGCTGGCAGAATACTTATTGAGCTTCCTGGTGTTAAAGAACCAGAAAGGGTAAGAAAACTTCTGCAAGGAACAGCCAAACTTGAATTTTGGGAAACTTATGAATATGGACAAATATACCGTTTTTTAGAAGAAGCCAACACACGCCTGCGTAAAAATGCTGAAACAGAAACAGATACTGTAAGTTCGGCTGATAATGAAGAAATACTTACCGAAACCGAAACCGAAACTGACACTGACACACTCAATAATGATACTACTTCTTCTGTACTTGATGAGATAGCTGCCGATACAACTGGCCTTACAGAGGACGAATCCTTTGACAAGTTTTCAAAAGAGAATCCATTGTTTGCTTACTTAAATCCTTCGCTGATACAGGACGAAAAAGGCAATTATTTCCCTGCTAAAGGACCTGTTTCGGGCTATGCTCATATTAAAGATACAGCAAGAATAAACAACATGCTGAATCTTAACTATATAAAATCTTTATTTCCTAATGACCTTAAATTTTTATGGACTGTAAAGCCAATAGATAAAGAAGAAACCACACTACAGCTTATTGCTATAAGGATTACAAGCCGCGACCAAACAGCCCCACTCAGTGGTGGCGTTATTGTTGATGCCCGTCAGGATTACAGTCAGAGTGGAAAACCAGAAATCCTCATGATGATGAATTCGGAGGGTGCAAAAACATGGAAAAGATTAACGGCTGAGAATATTGAAAAATCAATTGCTATTGTTTTGGATGATTATGTGTATTCTTTCCCAACAGTACAATCGGAAATTCCTAACGGCAGGTCATCTATCAGTGGCAATTTTACCATTCAGGAAGCCCAGGATTTAGCAAATATATTAAAAGCAGGTTCTTTGCCAGCACCAGCACGCATTGTTGAAGAAGCTATTGTTGGTCCTTCTCTTGGTAAAGAAGCCATCAGTACTGGCTTAACATCTTTCCTTATCGCCTTTTTATTGGTACTTATTTATATGTTTTTCTTTTACAACAAAGCCGGCCTGATTGCCGACATTGCTTTACTGGCCAACATATTCTTTATTTTTGGTGTACTGGCATCATTGGGAGCTGTATTAACATTACCCGGTATTGCAGGTATAGTTCTTACACTCGGTATGGCTGTTGATGCAAACGTTATCATCTACGAAAGAATTCTGGAAGAAATAAGGGCAGGAAAGGCCGTCAGACTAGCTATTGAGGATGGTTACAAAAAGGCCTATTCTGCTAT
>CAZVOS010000187.1:0-6150 GCA_964628845.1 uncultured Bacteroidales bacterium
TTGGCACTTCTAAAATAACAAAGAATAAAGTTTATTTAACCTTATATATTATTGTAATGTTGATACCGCCATCTGATGTGCCGTTGCAGCTAGCATGGGTTAGCACTGCTGCCACTGTTGTTATATCAAGCACGGCTGGTTGTGTTATCGTTACTTCAGATGTGGCTGTGCAGCTATTGGCATCGGTTACGGTTACTGTATATGTATCAGCTGTTAAACCTGTTGCCGTAGCCGTTGTTTGCGATAAACCATCGCTCCACTCGTAAGAATAAGGTGTTGTACCACCCGTAGCATTGATGGTGGCTGAGCCTGTCGAAGCCCCATTGCAGAGGATATTGGTACTGCCTGTTATCTGGGCTATTAGTGCTATAGGCTCATCAATATTGAAGCTGACATAGTAAGTACAGCCGTTGGCATCTGTTATAAGTACGTTGTAGTTGCCGGCTGTAAGGCCTGCAAAGATACCTGTGGCATTAGTGGTTGTGCCGTTGAGTACATACGTATAAGGCGCAGTACCACCTGTAGCCGTTACAGTAGCTGTAACCGCTCCGCCATTGCATAATGGATTAGTCACGGCAACTGTAGCTGCAAGTGTACTGTTGATGTTGGTGATGTTAAAGTTTGCACTTGCAGGGCAGCTTCCATTGCTGGTTGCTGTGTAATAACCGGCCACAAGGCCTGTCCATGTAGTACCTGAAGCTTGTGTAACGCCGTTCAACGTTATCGTGCTTGCATCACTTGAGGTAAGAACCACCTGACCCACAGAAGCGTTGCACTGCGTGTTAACGATACCGCTCACCGTAATGGTTACGGCTGCTGGCTCTGTTATGGTATATGGGCCGCCTACTATCTGACAGTCATTAGCATCGGTTACAGTTACACTGTAAGTACCTGCTGTCAGGTTGCTTGCATCCTGTATGCCCTGTCCGTTAGACCAACTGTAGATATAAGGTGTAGTACCACCCGATACGGTAATGTTGATACCGCCATCTGATGTGCCGTTGCAGCTAGCATGGCTAAGCACTGCTGCCACTGTTGTAATATCAAGTGCTGTTGGTTGTGTTATCGTTACTTCCGATGTGGCTGTGCAGCCGTTGGCATCGGTTACGGTTACTGTGTAAGTAGCTGCCGTTAAGCCGGTAGCTGTAGCTGTCGTTTGCGATAAACCATCGCTCCACTCGTAAGTGTAAGACGTTGTGCCACCAGTAGCATGTACCGTAGCAAAGCTATCATTACCGCCAAAGCAACTGACATTTTGTGTGCATGCCGGACAACCTAAATCAGCAACTAAAACAGTAGGTTCGTCTATATCAAAACTTAAGAAGAATGTACAACCCAAATTATCAACTACCAATACATTATATTGGTCAGCAGTTAAATTATTAAATACACCAGTAGTATTTGTATCCAATCCTATTAATATATATGTATAAGGGGCTCTGCCTCCACTTGCTGTAACTGTTGCTGTTTGGGTACCGCCATTGCAGATCACATCGTTCACAGCAACATTTGCTGACAGTGTGCTGTTTGTATTAATAATATTAAAACTTAATGTCCCCTGACAAGCACCTACAGTATAAGCGGTATAGTATCCTGCTGAAAGACTATCGAAAGTGCTTCCAGAAGGTAAAGTGTCGCCGTTTAAAATAATATCACTTCCATTGCTGCTGGTTAAATCAATAGAACCCACCGATGCATTACATTCGGTGTTGACAATATTTGAAGAAGAAATTGTTATAGCACAATCGTTTACAGGAGTAGGGATATTATTATTTCCGGGATTGCCGTCGCCATCGGGGTCAGGGTCGCTGCCAACCTGAGAAGTGTCGGTAGAGGTGCCTGCAATAGATACGGCACTTGCAATTACGCTGTTCAGATAATCGTCAGGAGTAAGAATTTTTATTTCAAGAACTATATTGGTAGATGCTCCAATAGCAAGCACATTGGTTGTTCCGTTATTGTTCAAAAGGTTTTTGTTGGTAGTGCCGTCAAAAGTAGTATCAACATCAAAAGAAGTACTGTACAAATCAATTACCTCATGATTTCCGACACCAAAATGCAAATCCAAATCTTCAGTAACCTGAATACTGTCTAAGACAACATTACCATAATTCTGCACACGGATATTAAATTTTGCATTGAATGTACCGTTATTATTATTGGTCGTACTTACCAACTGTTTAGCGACACCAATAACAGGTTCACAATTATTTACCTGCACTACGAGATAGAAAATGGGGCTGTTGCAATTGGTTGGGGCAGGTCCAATGGCTGTAATTTGGTAAGTTACTGAGCCATCAGCAGGCCCGGTGTTTATTAGTAAATCATTAATGTAACTCCCAGAACCATTATTATATCCGCTAACAGTACCTACGGTGTTTACAGCAACCCAATCGTAAGTAGTACCTGCCACATTAGATGTAATATTATAATCCACATTTTGCCCGCTACAAATAATTTTTTCGGACGGACTGGTAACAATTGGTGTAGGATCCACGGTTATATCAAAATCTTCAGTGGGTCCGGTACAAGAGACGCCATTATTAGTAAAAGTTGGGGTTACAGTAATAGTTGCAGTTATGGGTGTATTGCCGAAGTTGGTTGCCGTAAAGGAATTAATATTTCCACTACCTGTAGCAGCCAGTCCAATGCTTGTATTATCATTTGCCCATGCATAAGTTGTTGTACCACCTGTATTTGTGGTAGAAAAAGTTATACCAATTGTAGCATCACCATTACATAATTGTTGGTTTGCGATAACGTCAACTTGAGCTATTGGGTTCACAGTAATTTCGACATTTTCAGAAGGACCTTCACACGAAATACCATTATAATGGAAAGTAGGTGTTACTGTAACAATGCCAGATATTGGAGCTGTGCCTGCATTAGTGGCACTAAAAGAAAGATTTCCTGTGCCATTGGCACCTAAGCCGATAGCAAAATTGCTGTTAGCCCATACGTAAGTAACGGAATCGCCACCTGTATTATTTGTTGTGAAAGTGATATTAGTGAGTTGGCCGTTACATACAGTTGTATCATTAGGCTCGTTCACATGTCCTAGAGGGTTAATTGTAATGAGGAAGTTTTCGGTTGAGCCTGCGCAAGACACTGCATCGTAAGTATAAGTAGGCGTTATAGTTACTGTGCCTGCAATAGGAGATAAGCCTGCATTAGTGGTTAAAAATGTTGGCAAATTGCCGGAGCCATTGGCTCCAAGTCCGATAGCAGCATTGTTGTTAGCCCAACTGTATGTATTTGTGCCACCTGTACGGTTGCTGGTGAAAACAATTTCAGCGACATTGGTGTTGTGGCAATATGTGGTATCGGCTCTGTCGTTCACTTGTCCTTGTGAATTAAGGGTTACATCCACCTCAATGGGTGTGCCTGCGCATAAGCCAATGTAAGGTGTTACGGTATAGCGAACTACGCCGTAAGAAGTTCCTGTATTGTTAAGTGTGTGACCAATATTTGCACCACAACTGGTGTTGCAATTACTGAATCCTGTAATCGTTCCACCGGCAGGTGTTGTTTGTATAGCGGCTGCCCATTGGTAGGTAACAGCTACCGTACCTGATGATGTCGTTGTTAAATCTACATCTGTTGTTTCCCCTGTACAAATTGTTTCATCGCTTCCAGAAACATTGGCTGTAGGATTAACGGTTACGGTCAGGGTAAATGTTTCACCTACACAATTGCCGTCAGCACCTGAAATAGGTGTAACCGTATAAACCACATCCTGATAAATATTTGAAGTATTGGTAAGTGTTTGAGAAATATTAGCTTGTGGTACGGCTTGGTCTGACTGCCCAGTTACATTGGCATTAGGTGCTACAGTCCATGTATAAGTTGTGTTGGACGGCACAATATCGCCTCCAACACCGTCAACAGGGGTAACAGTGAAGGCTGTTGTATTACAAATTGTATCAAACTTATCAGCAATGTCTGGTTTGGGATTTACTTTAATTGTGAAATTTTCGGAAGCGCCTTCACATCCAATTTCATCGTTCCAGAAGGTTGGCGTAACGGTTACTGTGCCTGAAATTGGTGATGAGGTATTGTTCTGTGCCTGAAATGCAGGAATATTATTTCCTGAGCCACTTGCACCTAAACCAATGTTTGTATTGGTGTTTGTCCATGCATAAGTTACCGAATCCTGGCCTGTGTTATTTGTTGTAAAGTCAACCTGAGTGGTGTTTACACCTTTACAAAGTTCCTGATTACCTATGGTATTTATATGGCCACTTGGGTTAACATTAATGATAAAGTTTTCAGAGGGACCTTCACACGAAACGCCATTATAATTGAAAGTGGGTGTAACAGTAACCGTACTTGATATAGGAGCAGTACCTGCATTGGTTGCACTGAAAGAGAGGTTGCCGCTGCCGCTTGCAGCTAAGCCAATAGCTGTATTAGAGTTTGCCCATGCATAGGTTACAGAAGTGCCTCCTGTATTATTAGTAGTAAAAGTAATATTGGTTAATTGCCCGTTACAAACAGTTGTATCGTTGGGGTCGTTGACATGACCAAGGGGGTTGATGGTAATAAGGAAGTTTTCGGTTGAGCCTGCACAAGACACTGCATCGTAAGTATAAGTAGGCGTTATTATTACTGTGCCTGTAATAGGAGATAAGCCTGCGTTTGTGGTTAAAAATGTTGGTAAATTGCCCGAGCCATTGGCACCCAGTCCGATAGAAGTATTGTTGTTGGCCCAGCTGTATGTATTTGTGCCCCCTGTACGGTTGCTGGTGAAAACTATTTCAGCGACATTGGTGTTGTGACAGTAAGTGGTATCGTTGGGGTCGTTTACCTGTCCAAGGGGATTAACAGTAATATCAACTGTAATAGCTGTGCCTGCACAAGTGCCAATATAGGGCGTTATGGTGTAGCGAACTACGCCGTAAGATGTACCTGTATTGGTAAGTATGTGTTCAATAGTGTTGCCGCAACTAGAAGAGCAATTGCTAAATCCGGTAATGATACCACCTGTTGGTGTTGTTTGAATAGCGGCTGTCCATTGGTAGGTAACTGTTGCGCCTGTAATTGTTGTTGTAAGCGGAATATCTGTTTCGATGCCTGAGCAAATAGTAGTATTTACAGGACTAGCACTAACATTGGGAGTAGGATTAACTGTAACATTAAAGTTTTGGGGAGTACCTACACAGAATGTAGGTGCAGGGCCGGTGGGTGTAACAACGTAACGCACAACACCAGGTGAGGTACCTGTATTATCCAGTGTGTGGTTAATGGCTGTACCGCAAGAGGAAGGACAATCAGAAAAACCTGTTACTGTACCACCTGCAGGAGTTGTTATTAAAGAGGAAGTCCAGGTGTAAGTTGTACCTGCAACACCTGATGTCAGGTTATGAGCAACGGATGCGTTATCGCAAATTGTTTTTGAAGAGGCACTGGAAACAGTAGGGTTGGCATTCCATTGAACCCTTGCATTAGATGATGTAGTACTACATCCCGAATTAATCTGGGTAATAATTACTCTAAAATATCTTACAGTAGCATTTGCAAATGTGCCTGTAGTATAATCGGGGGTAGTACCACCTGAGCCTGTTGACACATTAGCCCAGCCGTTTGTTCCGTTATTGCTTATTTGCCACTGGTAAGCCAGAGTGCCAGAGGGGATATTTCCTGATGCAATAACTGAAAGAATAGTACTATCACCGGCACAAATAGTATCGTTAACAGGTTGGGTTGTGATAGTGGGGTCATCATATAGATTTAAAGTGCCTGCGTTTGATTGAACAGCAGTGCAACCTAAGCCACTTGAAGCGACATTGGCTCTGAATTGATATGTTCCAGCAGTTGAATTGGTATTATGTGTAGCAACTGTTAATGTGGTGGTGGTTGCATTTGTGTAAGTAAATCCTGTTGGAGTTCCGTTACTTACATTTTGCCATGAGCCACTGTTGTTGTATTGCCATTGGTAGGTTAATGAAGGCGTACCATACTGTGCTGCAACAGTAAACTGGGCAGAGCCTCCTCTGCAAATACTTGAGTCAGCTGGGTGTGCAGTAATAGAAGGGTCGTTAACAACAGATACTGTAGCACATGCCGAAGTATCTTCAGGACAAATACCATTGTCATCATCAACAATTACTCTGTAATAATATGAACCGGGTATAAGAGCAGCAATGGGTT
>CAZVOS010000188.1:0-6143 GCA_964628845.1 uncultured Bacteroidales bacterium
CATCAACGAAAATAATATAAGGAAAGTAGCCGAAACAGGTGTTGATTTTATCTCCATCGGTGCTCTTACACATCAGATTAAAAGTGTTGACCTGAGTTTAAAAGCCGAGATTTAATCTTAAGTAAGAATGGAGAATACGCCTAAAAAAACTGGCTTCCGACCCCTAAATATAATTATTAAATTTTCCAAAAAGATAATTATTCCAGGATTTGACGGTTTGCCCCTTTATGAAGTGGCTGTTTTTTTTATCAAAGGCATAACAAAAAGTTCCATTACACAAAGGGCTTCGGCTATTTCTTTTAATATGTTCATGGCCTTGTTTCCTGCTATTATTTTTCTTTTTACACTTATTGCCTATATTCCCATTGATAATTTTACATTAATTCTGCTCGATAATATTTCGAATATAGTTCCAGATAAGACTTATGAAATGGTACGGGACACACTCGAGGATATAGTGCACAGGCAAAGAAGTGGTTTGCTTTCCTTTGGTTTTATACTGGCCTTGATTTTTTCTACCAATGGCATTATGTCGCTTATAGCTGCTTTTAACAGTACATACCATGCTATTGAAACCAGAAGTTTGTTATGGCAGTACATTATATCTTTTTTTCTGGTTATTGTCATGACTTTTACAGTAATCATAGCAGTGAGTCTTATCATTTTTGGGTCAGATTTTTTAAGATGGGTTGTTGAACAATTAACATTAAATAAAGTTTTGATTTACAATGTTTTGTACATTACAAAATGGTTGCTGATTATTCTGACTTTGTTTCTATTAACCAGTTTAATATTTTACATAGCACCAGCCAAAAAAACGAGATTCCGTTTCATATCTGCTGGCTCTACATTAACTACTTTTCTTTTTGTTTTAAGCTCAGTGGCCTTCAATTTTTATATAAATAATTTTGCACAATACAATAAGCTTTATGGTTCTATAGGGACATTACTTATTGTAATGTTCTGGATATATGTTAACGCACTTGTGCTTCTTGTTGGCTTCGAGCTTAATGCCAGTATTAAGCAAGCCAAGCTTATAGCAAACAAAGAAAATGAGATGTAATTTTAAACAGTTTTTTAAATTTTAAATTTGTACTTCTTTTTACATTTTACAATTAAATAATATGATGTCTTCACTCCACATATGTATGCTGTTATTAATATTGCTTGCCTATCTTTTAGGTTCCATCCCTACTGCTGTATGGGTAGGCAAGTTGTTTTATAAAACAGATGTAAGGCAAGTTGGAAGTAAAAGTGCCGGAGCCACTAATACCATCAGGGTTCTTGGATTAAAAGCAGGTATTCCTGTTCTTATTATTGATGTTTTTAAGGGCTGGCTGGCACTATTTATTGCTGATAGTTATAAATTAGAATTGGATTTTCAATGGCATGCTTTTTTTATGGTTATAGTTTCATTAGCTGTGGTTTTAGGTCATGTTTATCCTGTTTTTGCTTCCTTTAAAGGGGGCAAAGGTGTGGCCACTCTCTTGGGTGTTGCTATAGCACTGTTTCCATACGAAATTATTGTATTATTGGGTATTTTTATAATTGTATTTATCCTAAGCCGTTATGTTTCTTTGGCTTCAATAACTGCTGCTGTAAGTTTCCCTTTTGTAAGCTGTTTTCTCTTTAATACACAGGAGATTGCATACATTGCATTCAGTATCTTCGTTGCTTTGTTTGTACCCCTTACACATATTAAAAATATTAAGAGGTTGATTAAAGGTGAAGAAAATAAGATGACTTTCAAGTAGGGGTTGAATAAAATTAATACAGTTTTTTTGTAAATACTCAAAAACAATATATATTTGTTTTAAATTTAATTTTAGATTGAGTACATTAATTATTTATACAAATGTTAATTTTAAAATAGTCCGTAGGACTTTTATATCAATAAAAAAAATAAACACAAAACATATTGTCCGTATGGACATTAACAGAAGCACTTTCTATGTTAATTCCCTGACGGGAAAATCATCAAATTTTTGTTTTTTTATTGATATTCATGCCCTAACGGGCAAAATATCATTTTTTGTGTAAATAATTATTAGATTTTATATATTATTATCCATAATAATGGTTATTAAATTATGACAACAAACAAAGAAGCTTGGGGTTCACGCACTGGATTAATACTGGCTATGGCAGGCAATGCCGTAGGATTAGGTAATTTTCTGCGATTTCCTGTACAAGCTGTTCAGAATGGGGGAGGTGCATTTATTATTCCCTATCTTGTGTGCTTTCTGTTGATGGGTTTACCCCTTTTATTTGTTGAATGGTCGATAGGGCGTTACGGAGGCCAGTTCGGATACCACACCACACCATTTACCTTCAACCGTATGGGCAGGGCTTCGTTATGGAAATATATAGGGGTGTTCGGTATCTTTTCTAATATCGCCATTGCTTCGTATTATTGCTATATTGAAAGCTGGACCATGTCGTATGTGTATCATTCTGCTGTAGGTACATTCAGAGGTATGGACCAGATAAATGTGGCTGCATTTTTCGACAATTATCTCGACATTTTTACCTCAACAACAGGCATTCCATTTGAAGCTGTAATTTTCTTTCTGTTTTGTATTTGCTTAAACACATGGATATTAAGCAGGGGGCTAAGCGGTGGTGTAGAGAAGGTAGCCAAAATTGGAATGCCCCTGCTGATAATTTTTGGGGTTTTTCTTGTCGTTAAGGCCATTTTTCTGAAAGCTGGTACCGATGGGGCTATAAACGATGGCACTGTGGGATTGGATTTTTTATGGACCCCTCAATATACATCTCTTACCAACCCTAAAGTATGGCTTGCTGCTGCAGGGCAGATTTTTTTTACACTATCGCTGGGACAGGGTTCTGTACAGTGTTATGCGGCCTATGTCAAAAAGAAAGATGACATAGCCCTTAATGCCATGTCGGCAGGTTGGATGAATGAGTTTGTAGAAGTTGTTCTGGGAAGTGCCATCATTATTCCAATATCAATCGGATATCTTGGAATCGACAAAGTGATTGAACTCACTTCGAGTGGCGGACTGGGTCTGGGTTTTCGTACGCTGCCTTTTCTTTTCCAACAATGGGGCACTGTGCTTTCAATTCTTGCCGGGGTGGCTTTTTTCGGCTTGTTGTTCTTTGCAGGTGTTACATCATCACTGGCTATGGGAACCCCTGTTATGTCATTCCTTATGGATGAGTTTAGTTGGAAAAGAAACAAAGCCGCCATTGGCTTTGGACTTTGTGTGCTGGTTTTGGGTTTACCCACCGTGCTTTTTTTTCAGAAAGGTGTTTTTGACGAGTACGACTACTGGGGCGGCACAGTTTCGCTTGTAATGTTCGCTATGTTAGAGTCCGTCCTCTTTGCATGGGTTTTCGGACTTAAAAAGGGATGGACAGAAATTACTACGGGCGCTGATATCAAAGTACCAATTATCTTTAAGTATATTATAAAATATATTACACCAGTTATTCTGATAATTGTATTCTTCTCATCATTGATACGCCCTGCAAAAGACGATTGGTCAAAACTAAGTCTGAGTGGTTGGAAATTGCATCCCGAAAGCATCATCGCTCAATTAAAGCACGACAATATAGGACCAAATAAATCCTATTTCTCCGATAAGTTCTACGCCGAAATTAACGGCATTATTGATTCTGTTTATACCTATAAGGACAATAGTTACATCTCAGTAATTAAAGAAGATGGTAAAACTAAAATTTTCAGCACTTCCAGTAAAAATCACATCATGGTGCAGAAAAATGATATGATAAGTACGGGTGATGTCATTTTTGAAGGAGATTTTATTAATAATGTGTTTTATATTGACATGTCGCGACTTTTACTTTTAACACTATTTCTTTTAATTTGTTATCTGGTATTTTTAGCTTATTGCAAACGTAAAAAAGAAGGGAGTCTTTAATATGAATAATACAGCATTGTTATTTATGATTATTATTGAACTGGTTATTACAGGCCTCACATTCTACTTTTTCTTTAAGGTTTTGTTTATGAAACCCAGGGTAGATGTTAATGAAGATTCATATCTCGACAACAACGAAAGCAAAGATACTTTTTAGCAGTTTGCCATTACAATTCGAGTAGTCTTTTGCTCACCTCCCAAAGCTTATCAGCAGCTTCTTTATTATTTGAGAAAGGAGTTGATGTGGCTGTTTTTTTCTTTTTGAAATAAGCCCCACTTATATTTTTAACCTCATCGGATATTGCTAAATATATAGTTGTTTCAGCCCCTTTTTCGGGTGTTATCATAAATAAATTAAAGATGTTTTTCATAATACCGCCCATTTTGTCAAATAAATTTGTAGCAACAACACCAGGATGCAGACAGTTTGCTGTTGTACTTGTTCCTTCTAAAAGCGTGGCAAGTTTTTTAATAAACAGTATGTTAGCCAACTTCGATTGTCCGTAGGCCTTAAAGTTGTTAAAATTCTTCTCACTTTGTAAATCATCAAAGTTTATGTTTGTAAACCTGTGAGCTTCGGAAGAAACACTTATGATTCGAGAATTTTCAGTATTTTTTAAAATATCAAGCAGTAAAAATGTTAAAAGAAACTGAGCCAGATGATTTATGGCAAAGTTTTTTTCAAAGCCGTCTTTTGTCAGTTCTTTCTTTGAATACCTTACCCCTGCGTTGTTGATGAGTATATCCAACTTATTATAGTCGTTCAGAAAATTCTGTGCAAAATTCCTGACAGAATCAAGCGACTCTAAGTCGCATGGGTACAGTTTTATATTAGAATTGCCTGTAAGAGTTTGTATTTCATCAAGCGTTTTTTTACCTTTTTCCATATTTCTTACAGGCAATATAAGGTGCATGCCTTCTTTAGCAAGTTGTATGGCAGTTACTTTACCGATACCTGATGTGGCACCCGTTATTATAACTATTTTTTCTTTTTTTTCCATATTTATTGTATAAAATTATTTACTTCATCTTCAACTTGTTTGAGGTATTCTGAACGGACTACATCCGAAACACTGCTTACTGAAGGGAAATACATATGTTTATGCACTTTAATGCCCACAAAATCGTAAATGCCTTTATCAGAAGTCATGTTAAGGGCATCGTACATACCGTTTTGATAGGCCTCTTTGGGCTGTCCTGTTGTGTTCAAAATGAGGGCTTCTTTACCTTTGAGCAGTTTAACAAGTCCTGTTTTATCAAATTTATAAGCATACCCATATAACAATGTCCTGTCGAAATAACCCTTCAAAATGGCTGGCATACCTGTCCACCATATTGGATTAATAACCACAATTTTTTCTGCCCAGCTTATATAATTTTGTTCTGTTTTGATGTCCTCAGGTGTGTTGCCACTAATATTCAATTCCTGGTCTTTGACAGTTAGAACAGGATTGAAATTCATTGCATACAAATCACGCAGTACAACTTCATGATTATTTGCTTTTAATACTTCCATTACTTTATCTTTAATGGCATTGTTAAAACTATTTTTATTGTGCGATGCTAATATGACTAATGTTTTCATGGTTTTTAGATTTTAATGTTAATAATTTAGTTTTCTTTAATTATTTCAAATAGCTTTTCATATAATTTACTTATTCCTGAATGAAGTAATACAATTTCTTCCATTGTGAAATGTTTTTCAATTGTACTTATAACAGCCGTTTTAATTTTACCCTCATTGTTAATATATAAATTTTTACCTTCTTCGGTAAGCTTTACAAATTTATTGCGGCGATCGGTTTTGCACGATAATCTTTTTACCCATTTGTTTCTTTCGAGGAAATCAACTATTCTGGTCATGTTTGTTTTATCTTTATCATGCAAATCGGCTATTTCCTGCTGGGTAAGTTTTCCCCTATTAAATAAAGTAGCTATAATATGCCAGTGTTCGCTACGCAAAAGTAAACCAAGCTCAGTTAATTGCTGATTGAAGAAATCGTTCATGAGTTTTTCAGTCTTATGAAAAAGCAGACAAAACGATATTTCAGTTTTTAAATCCATTGGAAATAAGTTTTATTCAAAACAGTTACAAAAGTAACTAATATTTTAATAGTAAGAATTATTATCTTGTTAAAAAAAGTTAAAGTTCTTAACCTGAATTATTCATAAAATGTTATATTTTAGTGTGTTTCTTAGTGCCTTGGTGTTTTAGTGGCCTGTTATTATTCTTTGCCA
>CAZVOS010000189.1:0-6130 GCA_964628845.1 uncultured Bacteroidales bacterium
TCAGATAGTTCTCCCAGTTTATTTTTTTAATATTATCGTAGAAACCCTTGTTATCGGTAAATGTAAATTCAGTTATTTGTTTAAGTACTCTTATAGCCGTGCGGCAACAATAATTTGCTTTGTACATTAGGGCATTATCTCCGTTGAAGGCAACAGCCCTGTTGATTATTTCGGGAGCAGCAACGCCTATTTCTTTAAGCTCAAGGTAAAGGATTTCCTCAAGACCTGCGTGGGTTTTTACTATAATGGGGAAGTGATTTTCGTTTTCTTTCAAATTTTTTCAATTAAATAATTTATTCATCAGAAAATTCAATAAGTAGTTTTCGGTATGCATTAAAGAGCGTTGCTCTAGACACAAAGCCGATATATTTTCCTTTGTCAATGACGGGTAAATTAAATAAACCAGTATCTCTGAACTTATCCATCACAGTATCCATATTGTCAGAGAGGGAAACGATATCGGGAGGTTGTATCATGAGGTTGCATACTTTAAGTACATCGTATGATTCTTTTTCGAACATGATTTCCCTCACATTATCCAAAGGAATTAATCCAAGGAAGTTATTGTCTTTATCAATAACAGGGAATATATTTCTTTTTGATTTGGCAATTACTTTAACAAGGTCTCCTAAGGTATCATCAGGAGCAACAGAGGTAAGGTTTTTTTCAATTACATTTTTAACTTTGAGTAGGGTGAGTACAGCTTTGTCCTTGTGATGTGTAATGAGTTCTCCTTTTTGTGCCAGTTTGCGGGTATATAAAGAGTGGGGTTCAAAAGTGATGACGGTTAAATAAGAAAGGGAAGAAGTAAGTATCAGTGGGATAAATAATGTATAGCCACCCGTTATTTCAGCAATTAAGAAAATAGCCGTAAGGGGTGCATGTATGATGCCTGCCATGACACCTGCCATGCCAACAAGTATAAAATTTTCTTCAGTAAGATAGATAAAACCCGAAAGATTGATGACTCTGGCAAAAATAAAACCTGTGATACCTCCCATAAAAAGACTGGGTGCAAAAACTCCTCCTATGCCGCCACTACCTGTAGTTACTGAAGTGGCAAATGCCTTGAATAATAAAACCAATACCATAAAAATAACAATAACCCAATCGAAGTCTTTAAAATTATAAAAAAAAGTATTGTCAAGATAACTTATTGATTTACCATTCAGTAGGGCTTTTAAGGAGATATAACCTTCTCCGAAAAGAGGGGGAAAGAAGAAAATAAGTACACCCAGAATAAGACCTCCGATAATTATTTTATTATATGATTTTTTAATAACAGAAAAACGTTTATCAACTAAATTATTTATTTTGCTGAAATAGAGAGAGAGCAATCCACAAATAATACCAAGCAAAACATAATAGTGCAGTTTGGAATAGAAAAATTCGAGTTTGTCATTAAAGCTGAATACTATTTCTCTTCCCATAAGCAGTGTAGAGATGATAGCCCCTGTAACTGAAGCGATAAGCAGAGGAATTATCGAAGTTAATGTTAAATCGAGCATCAGTACTTCGAGGGCAAAGATAAGTCCGGCAATAGGGGCCTTAAAGATACCTGCTATAGCTGCTGCCGCACCACAACCTAAAAGCAAAACTGTTTTGCGGTGATTGAGGCGGAAAGTCCTGCTGATGTTGGAGCCAATGGCTGAACCCGTATAAACAATAGGAGCTTCCATTCCTACAGAGCCCCCAAAGCCACTGGTAAGGGTACAGGCAATAATAGACGAATATATGTTGTGTAATTTTATAAAACCCTTACTTCTGGAAATAGAAGTTAATATTCTAGTAACCCCGTGGCTGATGTCGTCTTGTATGATATTTTTAATATATAAAACTGTAAGCAGAATACCGAGAAAGGGCAGCGCAAAATAAAGCCAGTTCACAAGACTAACATCAGTAATACCCCTGACAAATGCCTCAATGCTATGTACTAGAGTTTTAAGGATTACAGCAGCCAGAGCAGCACAGATACCGATGATAACACTCAGTACAATAACAAAGTGTTTCTCTTGTATATGTTTTATGCGCCATGCCAGAAAATAACGAAAATATTTCATCAGTAATGCTGAAATTTATTAAAACAAAAAGTCAAATGTACATTAAATTTTTATTTTTAGATACAATAAAAAACGATACCTTTATAGACATAAAAAAACCCTGCATTTTTTAGGATACAGGGTCTTTTAGAGAGTAATTAACCAAAAACCAAAACTTATGAAAAATCTTTTACAAAACTTTGATGTAAAGATACTTCATAATACTTCTAATACATAGTTAATATAAGTTAAGAGGTGTTAACAAATGTTAAAAGGAGCAAAATCGAAACTTATTAAAACTGTATATTTGTAGCATTGATTCTAAGAAATATTAAACAGAAGCAAAATTTAATTTCTCATTTATGAAAAAGAATTTGATAATTTTGATTGTCATTTTCATTACAGTGGTATTGGTAGGCCTTGTTGGCATTCAATTATACTGGATACGCAGTGCCGTTATCTTACGTGAGAGTAATTTTAAACGCAGTGTTGCAGAGGCCGTAACCAACACCATTCATAAATTAGAGAAGATAGAAGTAGCTAATACCATACGCAACAGGGTTTATGGAACAAAACACGATGCGACCATTTTTTCGACACTCGATTCGATAAACAGCATGTTTAATACCGAGATGGAAAAAATGCTGTCGTTTTATACCACCACAGGAAAAACAGAAGGCAATTATTCTCCGGAGAAAATATCAGTCAGGTTGTCGGAATATGAGTATGAAAAAAGTCTTGAATACCTCGACACAAATGCTGTAGAAGTAAATACTACAAACGACAATGAAGTGTTTGAAGTGGTTCAGCATATCGATACCTTTCCCTTGCAATTATCTCCAAATTTTTACGACAGCATAAGCAACCAGATAAACATGTTTCTTAAAAAAACATTTATCATCAGCGATGTTTTTGAAGATATCTTTTGCTTACGTCAATACCAAAAGCTCGAGAGCAGAATTAATTTTCCCATGCTCGATTCTTTATTAAAGATGGAGCTGGCAAATAAAGGCATCAACACCACTTATGAATTTGGTATTTACAATTCGATGAAAAACAAGCTGACTTATCAGAAAACAGGTCGGTTTAAGGATGAGTTGCTTGAACAGGGCTATCCTTTTAATCTTTTCCCTACCGACTTGTTTGTAACACCAGAATATTTTCTTATTTATTTTCCTTATCAGAAGCAGTTTATACTTACACGTATGTGGGTAATGCTCTTGGTTTCGTTTATTCTTATTGTCCTTGTAATTTTAAGTTTTATATATACCCTTTTTACCATCATCAAACAAAGGAAATTGTCTGAGATGAAAAACGACTTTATCAATAACATGACACATGAGTTTAAAACGCCTGTTTCAACTATTGCTCTGGCCTGTGAGGCGCTGAGCGACAAACAGATAGAAAAGTCGCAGGAGCTTTTTAACACCTATATAGGTATTATAAACGATGAGAATAAACGCTTGGGTACTATTGCCGAGAATGTCTTGCAAACAGCTCTTGTTGAAAAAGGAAAGCTGGGGTTTAAATTTGAAGAAGTGGATGTTCATACGCTTATTGAGAAAAGTGTTAACAGTTTTGGACTGCAGTTTAAACGTTACAATGCCCACCTGATAACAAACTTTAAAGCGGTAAACTATAAGGTAAATGGAGATGCAGAACATTTAAGGCATGTGTTTAACAATCTTATTGATAATGCTTTAAAGTATTCTTTTGATAACCCACATATTGAAATAAGTACTAAAAACGTAGAAGAAGGTATTACTATTGTTTTTAAAGATAATGGTATAGGCATCAGCAAATCGAATCAGAAAAAGATATTTGAAAAATTATACCGCGTGCATGTGGGTAATGTTCATAATGTGAAAGGGTTCGGACTGGGTTTAAGTTATGTTAAGGCCATTGTAGAAAAGCATGGCGGCAGTGTTTCGGTCGAAAGTGATTTAAGAAAGGGAGCTACTTTCAGTGTTTTTTTGCCCTTTGGTAATAAAGAAAAAAATATTGAATAGAATTATTGAAAAAATCAATATATTTACAATGTTTTTTAAAAGCCCAAAACTATGAATAAAAATTTAAAAATATTATTAGCCGAAGATGACCCTAATCTGGGAATGATTTTAAAATCATATCTCGAAGCCAGGGGCTATATTACGGAACTTTGTGATAATGGGCAAAAGGCCTTTAATCTATTCAAGAAGCAAAGTTTCGATTTCTGTATTATTGATGTGATGATGCCTATAAAGGATGGTTATACCCTTGCTAAGGAAATAAAAATGCTCAATAAAAAAGTACCTATGATGTTTCTTACTGCTAAGTCGATGCAGGAGGATGTTATAGAAGGGCTAAAGATAGGCGCCGATGATTATATGACCAAACCCTTCAGCATGGAAGAACTGCTCTTACGTATGAATGCCATACTCAAAAGAGCTTACGACAGTTCTGATGATATTGAAGGCAATGTGTATCAGATAGGTATGTTTACTTTTGATTATAACCGACAGATGCTGATAAAGGGAAAGATAGAACAGAAGCTCACCTCTAAAGAAGCCGACTTACTGCGTTTGTTGTATAAAAATAAAAACAACGTTCTGGACAGGTCAGAAGCATTGCTCAATGTATGGGGCAACGACAGCTACTTCAATGCCCGAAGCATGGATGTGTATATGACAAAACTTCGTAAACATCTTAAGGTGGACCCCAGTATTGAAATTATTAATATTCACGGGAAGGGGTTTAAGTTGTTTATCAATAAATAACACCTATTCAGCCAAAAACAGTCCTGACTTCATACACATTTTAAAATAAAACAAAAACTGCTTTATAAGTTACAATAAATCAATAAGATAGAATTTAATAAATTTGTTTTTACTGCACTAATGTGTTTTTAAAGTATACTATTTTATAATAATATATTTTATTAATGTTACTTTTCCCATAGATGAAAAGTAACCAAAAATCATGGCAAAACAAAGCTTCCACCTACTCTACTGCAACGCAAACAATACTGTCAAGGTAGTTAATGAAAATCGCCAACACACAAGCTGTAATGTATTTAATTTTCATTAAAACGCAAGCGCCCTTGACGTATTGTAATGCGTTGCAGTATTCACGCCACCCCGACCCGCTGTTCCGATAGCTATCGGAATGCCTTGCCTGCCCACGCCTACCCACATGTACTTCGCATCCATTAATGTTAAATGCCAACAGTTTTACTTTTTTATGTACCGCACTAAATGTAAGAAGTCAGGAAAAACAGTTTTTGGTTTCATAGCGAGAAGCATTTCATGATATTCTGGCTTAAGCTTATTTCTGATTTCGTTACTATTCTATTCAAGTAATTTCAACTAACCCGAATGCCATCCCATATAGCTAATACCGATGTGATATCTGTAATAGTCCAATACCCGATAAATCGGGTTTGAACTAAACAGCTATCCGAGCGACATTATACCAATTAATTTTTAAAATTCACTCTGTTATAACCCACTAAGCATTAGCTCATTTCATTCCTAATGCTTAATTCGGGTTAATATTCTATTTACTGACCAGCAGTTTTCGTGTGAGACGTTGTTCATCATAGGTAAGGGTATAGAAGTAAACGCCATCAGTAAGTTTATCAGCATCAATTTCTATGGTATGAGTGCCTTGTGCTGTTTCTTGTTCAAGAGTGTAAACCACCTGACCTATTATGTTAACAATTTCGAAACGTATAGTGCCATTATTTGGCAGCGAGAATGGTATCACAGTGAGACCATGAGCTGGGTTAGGCAGGTTCTGTCCTAAACTGAAACCATTATAGCCATCGTTAATACCAGTAGTGCCTGTAACCGTTTTACAAATTTTATCGTTAGTGGCATTCTGGTCGTTGCTTAGAGTAGTTTTGGCACAGAGGATATAATTGCCTCCTGGTGAAGTATATGTTTGTGTAAAGGTATAGCTTACTTCATCATTGGGATCCAATGTACCGGCATAAGTACCTGTCACTGGTGTACCAGAGTTTACATCGTACTGCACAGGAACATTGCTTATAGATTCGGAGCCGAAGTTCTTGATTTTAACAATAACTGTAACGGGGGTGCCTATCTGGGTCT
>CAZVOS010000190.1:0-6114 GCA_964628845.1 uncultured Bacteroidales bacterium
TGTTTAAGAAGGCAATTACCTTCAAACGGTCTTCATGTCCTTTTTGGTTTCAATCCTTATTGTGTTGGATATTGGTGTTTAAGCCGTAATTTTCATATTTAACTGATATTCTTATATTTAACTTGTTTAATAAAATATTATTTTGAATAAAATTTAGTATGTCAAAGAACTTATTAAGCAATTTAGAGCTTGTTTTCCGTAAATGCATAATATTGATATTCAAATAAATACATAATAATTTCTCAATTAATAAAATAAATTCATGTCCGGCAAACTACTTAATACAAATATTTGTGTAAGTACAAGTTGAGCATCTCGCTTTGAATTTTGTAGCATTTGGAAAAACATTATTTTGTACCAACATAAAAATATTTTCTACTATATTTTTTATTTCTGACTTATCTTTCTCTGTTATTGCCTCTTCAATCAATTTGTTACTACTTCTTACATAAACTAAAAAACCTTTATTAACCTTTAATTTAAAGTTATCTTCTATCAACAAAGCATAACAAATTAACTGCGTTTTATAGGTCAAATATACAACATTTTTGTAAGATGCAAATTTATAATCTAATGGAGCTAATGTATTATTATTTAAAAACAATACCTCATCAACCTCACCTCTTAGATATGAATTTGTAAGATATTGATTTTGAAGCTTTTTTACCACTCCGATTTTTTTTCTTAAATACTCCTTATTTTGCTCAAGTTTAGCATCGTGAATTTGTCTTCCTTTTACAACCTTATAGTTCTTTTCTTCATTTTGAGGTATAGCCAGTACATATTCAAAATATGTAAATCTCGGACAGAACATATACTCAATAATATGCGATGGTGTTAAACTAAAATTAATCATAAAAATAAAGCTTTAATTTCGTCAGTAACTAATTTCTTATCAAACGCCTGTCCTAATAAAACGGTCTGCTTTAGCTCATCCTTCGACATGGGAAAAATATAAACAGAGTCATGTTCTGTATTAATCAAATCGAGCATCTGCATTTCGAGTTCATCTTTTTCGTTTTCGTTTATTGAACCTAAAAATACAGAAAGTTGAACCCTGTAAAGTCCTTTCTGTTTGCAGATTTTAGAAATATTATTTCTGACCTTATCTTTTTTTATATCGTAAATTACCCATACTATCATAAAGCAATTGTGTTTTGTTCAAATTCTAAAATATCATTATTATCATTATTAAAAGACCTGATCAAAGTAGTAGCGAAATGATGGGCTTGTATCTGTATGATATTGTTTCGGGTTTGATTCCTACCAGAAAATCGTATAGATTCATTTTCCATAAAATTATTATAAGCTGCCACCAAAAGTTCTTTACCTTCCTTGTTAAGTCTCATACCATTTGCCAGTTGATCTGTGTGGGATTTGTTTACTTTTTTGCCCGAAAACAAACGAAAAACAACAGTATCGGCATATGTTCTGTATGGTTCAATAAAATCGAACACCATACTCAGTTGGTTATAGTCGTCTCTGTGTAAAAACCCCAAATAAGGGTCTACTCCTGCTATAATTAAAGCTTTCTCAACACGTGAATATAAGATTCCATAAGCATAGTTCAAAAAAGCATTAAAACTGTCTTTGGCTGGGCGTCCACTTCTTCCCGAAAATTTATATTCTTCAGGCATTACATAACTTAATGTTTCAAAATACAACCTTCCCGAAGTTCCTTCCAATCCTCTAATCGTATCTGCAATATCTTCAATTTTATCGCTTTGTAAATTACCCAACGAAAAAAGCATATCATTTATTTTGTTTACCTTTTCATTAAGATAAGCATGTAATGATGTTCTGTGTTTTTTTAAATCCTGAATAAAATTAACCTGATTCTCAATTTTTTCACTAATCCATGATTTTGTAAATTTAACAGCACTAGGACTTCGGCTTGCCTCAAGCTGTGCTTTTCTTATACGTGTAGTACTGCCAAGCTTGCAATGCCATACCCTGCCTAAGGGCTGTCCATTATAGTCAACAATCAAAATATCAACATTGTATTTCAGTGCAAGTATTGTAGCATCAATACTTAACGATGCCCCATTACTCATCATAATATGCGTTACTTTTTGTGCAGCAAAATGATGCTTGATAAAATTACCTGTATTAGCTGGTTCTGGAATTTTTATTTCAAACATCTGATCTTTTACATGCACATAGGTTCCATAAGTATTAATAAATAGTTGCATAATGTATTTTTATTGTTTTTTTATTGTCCCAAAACCTCTCGATACTGCTTTGCCCAAGCCAATACCATCGGGCAATATAGCATTTATTATAAAACTACCCATAAAAGCAATCATATCCTTGTCTTTAAATTTTGTTGATTTTTCACTTACATTTGTTTTTGCCATCAAATGCTCATTCTCATTTAATCTGATATTTAAACCTTTTAAAAGTGAAAGCACATTTCCAAGTAAAATTTTGTTAAGCATGATTGTCCTTTGCTCATCTGTTGCCTCAAGAAAAAGTTTATGATTGGTTTGATTAAGAGCCATCCACAGTGTTTGAAATTTGTATTCATACAATTCTGTACTGTGTCCTATACCCACTTCTTCAGTTTTCATGCTTTTGTTGTGAATGGTATATGTAATACCATCAATATTCAGTTCTTTAATTTGAAGGAATAAACCTGCAAGCAAATGGGCACCTTCTTCTAAAGCAAGCAAGGTAGGTATGCCTCCAATAACTTTATATTGTACAAGAGGGTATTGATATTTTAACTTACCGCCTTCGTAATGGTTGTGTAATAAAGCTGAATGTTCTTTAAACAAATTGCCAAAATACCCCCTGAGCTTATGGGCATCTCTGGTTTTTAATTGTATTTCGGGAAATTGTATGTGCAAAACTTGGATTTTTTTCATATATAAAATATTCAAATAGATTATAATTTATAAGGATTGTAACCATCGCGACAATAGCACTTCATGCACTAAATAATCACTTTCATCTTTTATCACAAGTTCGGAATCAATCAGTTTACTTAGAGCCCTACTCACAGAACTGCCCGCTCCTAAACTGTATTTTTTAATAAAATCAACAGCCAAAGGTGTTTTTAAGGGTTCGTCCTTAGCCACAGCTTGCAATACACGCCACTGCGTTAAGGTTAGTAAATTGGTGTAATTCGAAAAAACTACACTATCTTCCTTCAAAATGTCATCACAAACCTCTTGCAAATGCTTATATTCAACATTATTATACATGCCAAACAAACGGTTACAAAGCAATTGTATAACATAAGTCTGCTGCCTGCTCCACGAGTAAATGACTTTTATGGTGTCGCTTGTTATTTTTTTATGATGAGCGCTAAAATGTTGCATAATAAATGCCTCGTAAATTTCATATTTAATGGGCTTTAAATGAAGCAATTGTGCACTCTGATAGAATGGGCGGTTCTTTTCTGTAAACATAGACTGCATCATGTGCCTATGGCTGCCACTAAAAATAAACCTGATGTCAGGAAATTGTTGCATCCACGCCCTAAAAACCGCCTCCCCATTCTGATTTTCGTAATGTTTTATCCGTTGGAACTCATCAAGGGCTATAAGCACAGTTTTTTTTCTGGACTGCAAAAATGACCCTAATGCCTCTAAAGACTGTCCTGTATTTGAGTTTGACTGTTTTAAGCCCAAACTTAATACAGGCATTCCTGTTTGTGCATCAAATGAGATATCCAAACCGACAGCACCTATCAATTTCAATAAGGTCCCCGATATACCGGTGCCGGTTTTGCCAAATCGGAAATACACGGCTTTTGTTATTTGCAAAATGGCATCTTCCAAATTTCTTGTACCAAGCAAATCAACATATATGGTTTCGGCTTTATTTTTCGCTTCAAGCTCAGCTAAAAAACATTGTATTAAAGCTGTTTTTCCCATGCGCCGCCAGGCATAAAGTACTACATTCCTCTCGTTTTCGAAATGGTTTTCTAATATGTGTAACTCTTCGTCCCTATCGCAAAAGTAATCGCGACCAAAGTAAGCCGTTAACAAAAAGGGGTTTTTAAGCTGTCGTGTCATATTTGTTTATTTTAATTTATTACGCAATTTGTATAACGCAAATTGCGTTACGCATGTTGCGTTTTTGTAGTATATTTTTTAAATATTTTTTTCATGGGATTGGGTTAGAGGAAGTGGGTAGTGTCTGTTTTTTGTTTTCTAATAAAACCTGTATATATATCGTAAAAAAATGGTATTTGGTTGTTTGGCACAATCAAAATATTGTCTTCATAGTCATTAATTGGCAACAAATCATTTGCAAAATAGCTTGGAACTGTAATAATTCTTTGTTGAAATTTTTGTTTATAATTCTTATCAAAATCCTCCTTAGATATTTCATTCCTTATTTTAGCTAAGTATTTTTCTTTTAGCTCTACTTCAAGTTCTGAGAATTCAATAAATACAGATTTAGTATAATTTGATTCTTCAATAATTTTGAAGTTTGATACAGGCATTGAGGATTTATCTTCTGAGTCATATCTTAATGATTTCATAGATTGAAAAATTTTGATACTGACATCAAAACTCTTTTTTTCAGATAGATTATCAAAATATTTATTGATTAAAATTAAATAATCTTTTTCAAAAAACTCATTTTGTCCCTCTAATGCAAACTTTGCTTGATTAGTCGTTAATGACTTATATATCACTTTAGAATCTCCAAAATCAACAATATATAAGGGAGAATACTTCTTACTATAATTATTATTTCTATTAATCCTTCCTGCAACCTGTATTATTGAATCTATTGGCCCTAAATCACGAAACCCCATGTCAAAGTCTAAATCAACACCTGCTTCAACCACTTGGGTAGAAACTAATATTGGAGCTTCATTATTGTTAAGCAATTCTTTTATCTTATTAATTCTTTCAAAACGATGAGCAGGTATTATGTTTGTGGATAAATACTCAATATAATTATTAAAACCGTTACACTCCAAGTATTTTTTTATAGAATTATAAACTTCAATAGAACGACTTACTGTATTGCAAACAATTA
The DNA here is from genome assembly GCA_964628845.1 of uncultured Bacteroidales bacterium. GTDB lineage: Bacteria > Bacteroidota > Bacteroidia > Bacteroidales > PXBB01 > JAKIYU01. The sequence goes on from CAZVOS010000190.1 coordinate 5,002, forward strand.
AACATGATTTATCAGGAACCCATTTCTCAGCAAAAACCTTTTCCAAAAAGTCATTAACAATACTATCTTCTTTAAATTTAACATTAAATAAAGGAACAATTTTAGTTCTTTCGAAAACCTCAAATACTTCTCTATTAGACTGAAGTAGCTCTATAGCATTAATTTGCTCTCCTTCATCTTTTAGAATAAATTTAAATGCCAAATCAAATATCTTTGGTTTAGTTGCTGTCATCAAGATAATTCTTGATTTTAAAAACTTAGCTAAATAGAATAAAGCTGCTCCAATTAATGGCATTTGATCGAGTCTTAAAGTCTGTACCTCATCTAAAATGATTATACTTTCGGCAAAATGATTAAATTTTTTAAGCAATTTGTTTCTATATCCTATAAGCGTTTCAAAAAATTGCACAAAAGAAGTTATAACAATATCAGCTTGCCATGTATCAACTGTCATAAGTTTTTGATTGTAACCTATTACAGTACCATATTCATCATTCTTTTCCGCCTTATCAACTCCAAAGATATCTGCAAATTGATAATGACCTAATATTTCGGCTTCATTAGATAATGTTTTTTTATATTCATCTAAAGCTTGCTCTATTATATTTATAAATGGTAAGGCATAAATAATTCTTGATTCAACTTTTTGCTTTTGCCTTATTTTTGTCTTTAATTTCAATGCAAAATCTAAAGCTGTCATGGTCTTTCCTGTTCCAGTTGGAGCAGTTAATGTAAAGATATAATGCTCAAGAATATCATTTTGATTTAAATTTGCCAATACCTGTGCCCTGCAGAAATTTCTTATTTCATTATTAGAAAGCATTTTCAAATTGTCCTTATCAATGATATTTGATTTTCCAAATCTCTCATCAACCTTACTTTCACTAATTGATTTTAACTTATAAAATGAAGTATCAGACGCATCTAATTTATCCGCTTCAACAAATAGAGAAAAAAGATAATTTATTAAAAAATAATCTTGTATGCTCGAATTTCTTTTTGACCAAAGTTTAAAAGCCTTTCTAATAGATCTTTCATCAGAATATTCAATTATTTTTGTTAAATTAGAAATACTTAAATCCTCTTCAATTATATCAATTATTGAATTTAAAT
>CAZVOS010000191.1:0-6103 GCA_964628845.1 uncultured Bacteroidales bacterium
TAATTGTTTACAGAAGTTGTACTTAAAGTAAGAACTACGGAATCACCTTCACAAAATAAGGTTGTATCCAGAGGTACAATAGTACCACTGGGAAGTTGGTTAACAATAATATCTATAGCGTTTGATAATTGTGAACAACCCAGATTGTTTGTCGTAAGAACATTGAATTGGCCTGTAACTTCGGCAATTAAACTTGTGTCGTTTGCTCCCTGAACAGGTATATTATTAAGCATCCATTGGTATGTGAGACCTGATTCATAATTGGCAATAAGTAGTGCATTGCCTCCATCGCAGAATGAAATGGGGTCGTTGGTACTAATCTGAGATAATGGCAAGGGATTTACTGTAACAACAACATCGTCGCTGGCAGTACCGCACTGGCTTGTTGCAGTTACAATATAGGTTGTTGTAACACTAGGTTGAGCAATAGGGTTGTAAATATCCAGATAATTTAAAGTGGTGTCGTTATTCCATTGATAGGTGTCGCCACCGTTGGCTATAAGAATAGTACTGTCTCCTTCACATATTGTTATATCTGTACCTGCATGAGCAGTTACACTGGTAACCAGGTTTAAGGTAAGAGAGTCTATGGTATTGCCACAATCGGAATAGGCGGTCAAAAACAATTTGATAATACCCTCAGTGCTGTCGCTTAGAGATGGCGTGTAAACAGCTTGTGGGTTTGTATCATCGTTAAATGTGCCTGTGCCCGAAGTAGTCCATTTAATGGAATCGTGGTACATGAGCTGTGCATTTAGATTGATATTGCTGGCATAACAAACGGTCATGTTTTGTGCCATATTAATGATAGGTCTGTTGTTAATGGTGATGTTAAACCCATTATCGTTAGTGGTATTTGCTGGAGCATCACTTACTGCACGCACACGATAAGCAGTTCCTGCAGTGATTGAGAGAGGTATAAAGCAATTAACTGTAGTTGACACATCACTCATTTTAGTACCAATAACTGTTGGCTGTGCAAAGCTTCCATACATATCAGATAATTCAACATTAAAAGTATTGCCTGTATTTAAGCTGCCAATAACATTTACATTGACATTAACAGAATCTCCTGCACAGAGCGGCCAATTGGGCAGCATAACCGACATAAGTCCTTTCCATTTATAAACGCCACCTGTTGTGGCATTCATACTGAAAGAGCCAGCCCAACCCACATTGCCATCCAGAAATTCAACAGAAATGTATTGTATGTCTTCATCTAAATTTACCCAGTCGGTACCACTGTTGACTGTATAAGAAGAGCCGGATGCATCTTGTGCTGAGCCAACTGAAACAAACATGCCTGGAATACCTGGAATGCTAGAAACATCAGTTCTGTACATGCCTGATGTATCCACAGCCGCCCATGTAAGTCCTCCATCCACAGTACTCATCACTTTATAGGTTTCTAAGGCACCTGTGGTCTGGTTATAGGATATTTGCTGCAACATGCCGTGTGTATGATTGTTGAATGTTATTTTTTGTACATCGGTGATGCCGGGTACACTAACAACAGTCCAGTTATAACCTTTGTCGTACGAAATTAATACCCTGCCATTGTTTGTTCCCCACCAGATAGTGTCTCCAACAACATCGTACATACCTGTATATCCATATTCGCCGCTGAGTGGGCTGGTATATTGGCTTGGGGTGTTCTTACCCAGTTCACTCCGCCATCAACTGTATTATAAAGTTCAAAGTAACCGCCAACAGGGTCGCCCATAGCCCAGCCCTCGTTGTTGTTCCAGAAATGAACTACATTGGGGAAGCTGGAGGCATCGTTATATAAGGCAGTATTTTGTCTTGTCCATGTTTGCCCGCCGTTACTGGTCACATAAATACCTCCCTTATCGGCTGTTGATGCATTGTTGAAACAAGCCACCCATGCTTTAGTATAGCTGGTAGCACAGATGGATGAAATAACATAAGTAGAGGGTACACCAGTTATAGCACCGGGTGTCCATGTTTGACCACCATCATTGGTTCTGCTGAATTCCAGTGTATAATAATCGGTTTGTGTGGTGGCAGCACCATTGATAGCTGTACCCCATGCTGTTTGCGGGTTAACAATAAATATTTTATCCATCCCCCTGTATAGTGTTGTAAAGCCAGATGCTTGCTGGAACCAAGCAGAAGAGCCACTGGATTCAACAGTGATATAAAAAGCTTTGGTCTCGGTGCTGTTCAGAGTGCCATCGCTTACGATTAATGTAACGGGATAGGTACCCGCAGTAAGGTATTGTACCTGTGTAGGGTTCTGCACTGATGATGTGGCAGGAATACCTCCGGTGAAAGTCCATTGCCATGAAGAGGGATTGCCAATAGAAAGGTCTGTAAAACTAACCATACCACCTTCTTGTATCCATGTCTGATTGGCTTTAAAATTAGCTACCAGCGAACTTAATGAATCCTGAACCATATTTACGGCAGCAGATGCATTGATGAGACCAGCTCCTATCTGACCAACATAATTGGGATTCTGTGCATTGATATTTGTGCAGGAAGCTTTAAGATAACTTACTAATTTGTCGGGAGTAAGATTGGTATCAACAGAAAACATCAATCCGCACAGGCCTGCAACAATAGGCGATGACATAGAAGTTCCCTGCATTTTTGTGTAGGCGTTGTTTCCAGTACCATAAGCCAAACTATAAACAGAATTATTAAGAATGATATCGATGATACCTCCATCATTCTGATATCCTCCTGGTGCCATGACGTCAACAAAAGAACCAAATTGAGAGAAACTGGATTTTTTGTTGTTACCGTCTGTAGAACCCACACTGATTACATGATTGAGTGCAGCGGGGTATGTAGGTGCTGAAGTACCATCGTTACCGGCTGATGAAACCAAAACACATCCTTTGTTATAAGCATAGTCAACAATGTTTTGCATGGTTTGAAAATATTGGGCACTGCCCCATGACATGTTGATGACTTTAGCTCCATTATCAGCAGCCCATATAATACCGTCAAAGCCAGCTACCAATGCCCCATCCGAATCGCGTGCCACTTTAACAGCCATCAGTGAAACATTGTAACCGATAGAAGCTGTGCCAACGCCATTATTGGTATGGGCTGCCGCCAGACCTGATGTATGTGTGCCATGCGACCACTCCGCTGTTTGAGCAGGAGGTGTGGTGTTGTTGTCGTTATCAGCCAAATCAATTTGTGCAACGACTTTGTTAACCAAATCGGGATGGTCAGTCCAAATGGCATTATCAACCACAGCAACTTTAACTGCAGGAATACCCTGAGAGATATCCCAGGCCGTTGAAGCATTAATTTTATCAAGATGCCATCTGTTGCCTGTAGTGCTGTATGCAGGGTCGTTTGGAGTATGATGTAACTGGAAAATAGGGGCTTTCTCAGCATATTCAATACTTGGTTTTAATTCCAGTTCTCTTATTAATAAATCAACCATAGCATAATTGTCAAATTCAATAGATAAGGTTTTTTGTAATTTATCATCGTTTGCAGTGTAAAATGGCTTACTGATTTTTGTTACACCATATTGAGCAATGATACCTTTTAAAGCATCAATATGTTGGAAACTCACCTTTTCTTTTTTTGATGGGATATTAAAAGTAATATCATCCTTGAATTTGATGTAAATTTTACCATCAACAGCATTGGGGTTAATGGTTTGGGCCTGTATATCCGATAAAAAGTTAATACACAGAAATAAAGCCAGAATTAATTGCAGTTTGTTTTTCATTGTTTAAAAGATTTAGAATTATTCAGAAATAAAAGATTTTAGTGTTTGTGATTTAAAATACAATGTTATGAAAAATATTAATACGGGCCTCATTTTTTAGGTTTGTACTTTGATTTTTTTAGTAGTAATTGTGAATCAGCAAGGTTTAGAAGCTCTTCGATAGCAGCGTTTGTGTTTTTCATATAGGCACGCACTATCAGCCAGCCGATATAAGAGCCGGTACGTGCAGGTGATGTGTCTTCGAAGGATTGTGTATAAGGGCCATCATCCATGAAACGGGATATAATTTTTCTGTCGTTACTGTAAAGAAAATTCTGTTCCATAAAGAAGCCCCAGATATTGTTTTCATTTTTTTTACACCAGTCGAGTTGTTCTTCTGTATAGCCAATTTTCAGACTATCAGGTGTGTCGGGTAGAATAATGTCTTTAAAATAAAGCACTTTGCCTTCATAAATCATTTTATCAAGAAATGTCGTCTGCCCGTAATTTTGTGGGAGCATGCTCATCCCAATTTCATTAATACAATCAATTATAATTGACTCTTTACGCATCCGATATGACTTATAATCGGGTATGCCCAGCATGGGATAAAAATAATAGGATGCACCAAGATACATATCCAAAGCAATAATAAGCACACTGTCAACATATTTTATGGGATGTTCAAAATCAAATCCTGAGATATAGGTGTAAACCTCAGGAGTTTCTTTGTCAGGAAAGTAATATTTTAAATATCTGAATGCCAAAGCCAGCTCTTTTTCAAGAAAACTTAAATCGGGATAAGTTTTAAGGGCATCCTCATAGGTTTTTTTTACTGTAGGATCTGTAATGTAATTGTATAAGTTTATAATGTCAAGTGTATCTATATGGTCACCTACAAAAAAAATAAAATCTGCTTTTAAATTGTTTAAGCCGGCTCTTAAACTATCTGGGTTTATTGAGAATAAGGCATTTTCGTACCTTTTGATATTTACTTTTATTTCTTCTATATGTGATATATCAACATCAAAATGATTATTACGCTCACATGATGTGATGATTATTAATAAAATTAAGGCGTTAAAGCATATTAATTTTCTTATCATAAATAAAATTATAATTATATTTGCACTTCAAAAAAATAATCAATTTTAAAAAATCAAAAATATGAAAAAGTTTATTATCGCAATCATAAGTATTGTTTTTTGTTTACCTTTAATTATTCAAGCACAGGATGCTGCTGATTTTAAACCCTTTAGTTTTGGTTTAAAAGCCGTTCCTTCCATATCATTTATAAAATCAGAAGTAAAAGATTTTGAAAATGCCAATCCTTCTTTGAATTTCGGGTATGGACTTATCGCTGAATTTAATTTTGCACCTAATTATGGTTTGCTTACGGGTGTTGAAATTAATGATAACAGCGGTAACGTGGATTATAATCTTAATGCAGCTAAGATATTGTATTTTCCTGAAGGAGATACTGTTCCTTTTTATATACAAAGCAGGAAGTACAAAATAAAATATCTGAATGTTCCAATTTTGTTAAAGCTTAAAACGAACGAAATCGGCTTTTTAAAGTATTATGGACAATTTGGCATTGATGCGGGTTTTCGTTTAAAAGCCAGAGCCATTGACGAGGGCTTGGACAGTGGTAAAGTTAATGTATCAATTAAAGAGGATGTTAACATTGATAAGGATGTAAGTTTAATTCGTCTGGGACTTAACATAGGAGGCGGTGTTGAATGGAATTTGTCTGGCACCACTTCAGTTGTGATTGGTTTAAATTATAGTAACTGCTTTACTAATTTTCTGAAGAAAGAATCTTATAATCTTCAGGTAGAGCAAACAGGCAGACCCTGGCTGAAACAAGATGCCTATAATAACTATATTGCACTTACATTAGGCATTCTATTTTGATAATTCTGTACTATATAAACAATTTATTTTTGTTTATAACGGCTGTTTCTGCAATAGCAAGCAGGGGTGTATAAGTAATGTTAAGTTTTTAAATAATAGAACCCCATATTTTTATTAAATGAAAATTGCCTTAGCCCAGCTCAACCTACATATAGGAAATTTTATAGACAATACTCAAACAATCATTCAACATATCAACAAAGCTAAGGCAGCACATGCAGATATCGTTGTTTTTTCCGAATTGTCGGTCTGTGGCTATCCTCCAAATGACCTTCTAAGCTTCAGCACTTTTGTAGACGATTGCAGTAGATATGTATCAGAGATTGCCTCTCATGCAGTGGGTATTGCAGTTGTTATAGGTGCACCTGAAGCCAATACCGACACCAAAGGAAAACCCCTGTTTAACACAGCATATTTCTTATACAATGGACAGGAGCAAAATAAAGCATATAAAGCTTTATTGCCCGACTATGATGTGTTTGATGAATT
>CAZVOS010000192.1:0-6095 GCA_964628845.1 uncultured Bacteroidales bacterium
TTATTTAGTTCAACTTGTAAGTGGTCATAAAAAAGCATCAGCAAAATTTATTAAATATTAATTACATACGAGCATGTTCGTAAATTTATATGTGGGAAACTGACATGCAAGCCCCATGTGAAATTAATTTTAAAATTAAAAACGGATGAAAAGATTTTACACAACATTATTTTTTATTGCAATTCTATGCTTTCAATCATTTGCATCAATTAATGTGTATCCTCCAACCTTAGTGGCACCAGCAAACAATGCCATCAACCAAATGCCCAATGTGTTACTCGACTGGGCTCCCGTATCAGGAACTTATGGATTGTTTTATAAAGTACAGGTGGATAATGATTCATTATTTACAAATCCTTTAGTTTACACCACAACCTATTCAGCTGCTTCAGCAAGTGAACTAAAATTTAATGAAACTTATTACTGGAGAGTAAAAGCCATTGATAATACCGACTCATCTGCTTGGTCAGTAGTCAGAAGTTTCTCTGTCATTAATGAGATGTCTTTTAAACCAATGAATGTAAATATCTGGCAATGTTATTTAGCAGGTGATTCAATTTCATTTTTTCCAATTACAGGCATATCTAATTATGAATATCAACTCGATACAATCTTAAGCTTCAACAGTTCCTTCCTTATTCAGGATACACTTTCTTCCAATTCGTTTAGTTATATCTTCCCCCAAACTCTCTACAGCAGCTTAAACTATTATTTCAGAATAAGAGCCAAACACAATCTGTCAACCAGCAAATGGTCAGAACCCAAAAATATTAAAATCTGCAATGATATGCCTGGCTCACCTGAGTTGCATACACCAGCTAATCTATCTACAAACATACCCATCAATAAAGTAACTCTTAAATGGTTGCCTGTAGCTGATGCCACTTCCTATATTATCGAATATGCCGAAAATGCCAACTTTACTAATGCTGTTGTTAAAACACTTGCTACAATTAACAATAATATATACTACGAAAATAACAGTGTGGACACACTTTTTAATTTAAATTATGGCACTACTTACTTCTGGAGAGTAAAAGCAATTCAAAACAATACCACAACATTATGGTCCGAAGCTTGGCAATTTACTACTGCTGAAGCTGTACCCATATTATCTTTACCACTTGATATGGCAACCGATCTTACACCAAGCGTGCAAATAAGCTGGATTGCTACTCCAAATGTTGCCAAATACATTATAGAATACAGCGACAATATGCTGTTTACTACTGCACAAACAACCACTTCTACCACAAATATTGATACCCTCAACAACCTGAATTTTGGAACAACATATTATTGGCATGTGAAGTTTGTGAGTGGTACGGATACTTCAGCATGGTCTGTAAACAGAAGCTTTACAATAATTAATATGCCTGTTCAGCTTTTTCCCGAAAACAATAGCATAGGAGCAGCTTTAAATGAACTTGTTTCTTGTCAAGGTATTACAGGAGCCAATAAATATAATTTTCTTATTGATACTGCCAACACTTTCAACAGTCCTATGCTTATTGATTCTTTATTAAGTAGTGCCACCTATATTCATGTTTCCAATTCATGTAATATCACATTTTACTGGAAAGTTAAAGCTATGCATGCTGCTGATACTAGCGATTGGAGCCCCGTATGGAAATTTACAACAATAGATACAATTCCCGCTGCACCTACACTCTTACTGCCACAAGATTCTGCAACAGCAGTTTCTATACTAACATTGCTCAAATGGTCAGAGATTTATTCAACTATGTATTTATTAGAGCTTGATACTAATGAATTATTCTCAACATCCGATACCTTTTTTGTAACGGGTGGCTATAATTATCTGACAACAACCCCTTTATTATTTGATACTTATTATTACTGGCGTGTTAAAGCAATACACAATTCCGATACATCTGTGTGGTCAGATACTTTTACTTATAAAACATTAGATATCCCAACTCTTACAAGCCCTGTAGATAATGCTGCCGACCAATTAACAACTCCCTTACTCGAATGGGAAGCTATTAATGGAGTTTCTGATTATATGATAGAAATTGATACAGATAATTTATTTGCCACCCCTGATACCTTCGTATCATCTACTAATACATTATCTCTCATTAACCTCCTTTTTGGAGAAAATTATTTTTGGAGGGTAAAAGCTCTATCAACAGTTGATACTACCGACTGGTCATTGCCGTTTAACTTTACCATATTGGATAATATCAATCTGATTTCCCCTGCTGATAGCGATGTTACAACATTAGCTACTGTTTTAACATGGGAAACCATAACAGGTGTAACAAATTACGAATGTCAGATTGATACCACATTGAACTTTAACAGTTCAATTCTTAATACCATGATAATTAATGCTGACCTGCCTCTTGTTCAGGCCTTCTCAATACAAGAATTATTTGGGACCATGTACTATTGGAGGGTAAGAGCAATAAACGGTACAGACACATCTACATGGTCGGCAGTTTATTGTTTTACTACAGAACAAGACATCGTATTAGTCTTACCTGAGAATAATGCCACAGGGATAATGCCTGATATAACACTTATGAGTATGAATATTGCCGGCGTTTACAATTATATGTTTGAACTCGATACAGCAGATACTTTCGACAGCTTCCTCTATTATTTTACTTACCCAACAAGCAACATCCCTTACATACAATCTGTTAACAATGAACTGCTTTTTGGTACAAAATATTTTTGGCGAGTTAGAGGACGTATTGGTACAATATTCAGCAATTGGTCTGATATATGGGAGTTTACTACTATTGATAAAGTAACTTTAACATTCCCAGTTAATGACACTTCATTACAAAATGTTAATGTAGATATTAAATGGCAAGCTATTGAAGGAGTTACGGGCTATATTATTGAAATGGATACAACACCTGCTTTCAGTGCACCAACAACACTTAATGCAACAACTAATGAATTAACAGTATTAGGAACTGAACTATTTTCAGGTGTAACCTATTACTGGAGAGTTAAAGCTGTACACTCGCTTGATGAATCGGACTGGAGCAATGCATGGCATTTTGATTATTCATATAATGTAAGTATAGCAAATAACTACCAAATCGAAACAATAACATTATATCCAAACCCTGCAATGAGCACATTTAATCTTAACATTAATACACTTAATACTGCTGATGCAAACCTACAAATAATGGACATCACTGGAAGAATAGTTTACAACGAGTTATTAACACTTCACAAAGGCCACAATATTAAACAGATAAATGTTTCAAATTTATCACAAGGAATATATATTGTTACCCTAAAAAATGCTGATATTAATTTCAATAAAAAGCTTATCCTTAATAATTAATATTATTAAATAAACTGAAAAAGCTGTTACAATATATTAAGTGTAGCAGCTTTTTTGTTTTAATTTATCAAATGCTAAAAAAACCAATTATTGTTTTATATATTTTTTTGATATGTGGCTCTTGTAAAGAAACAAAAAAAGAATATTACCCCAACGGAAAACTCAGATATAGCTGCGAAATAAAATCAGGAAAAAAAAATGGGTTCGAAAAACGATGGTTCGAAAACGGCAGAATTCAATCTGAATTTGAATACAAAGATGGATTGCTTGATGGATTAGCTCGCAGATGGTTTTATAATGGTAATATTGAAAGTGAAGATACTTATATCCATAATAAACTAAATGGTACTTCAACAATATGGCATGAAGACGGATATAAAATCATTGAAAAAACTTATATTAATGATACACTTAACGGAATGTACAAAGAATGGCATTCTAACGGGCAGTTGAAAGCAGAAGGAACTTTTACCAATGCTTTATTTCATGGTAAATGGATTTACTACAGCCCTACAGGTCTTGTTACAGGTGAAGGTTACTTTGATAAAGGGACAGGAGTTCTGAAAGGATATGATATAAAAGGACTCTTAATACGAGAAGTATCATACGTTGATAATAAAAAAAATGGAAAAGAAAAACATTTTGATACTTTAGGAAATATTACGAAGATTATTGTTTATAAAGACGACAAGATTACTAAATAATATATTATGACAAAAGTAAAAAATATTGAAATTCTAAACACTGCTCTGAAACGTATTGCTGAAAACATGCTGATTGCCGCACAAACAGCTCCTAAGGCCAGAGGTCTTGATAATTTATGCATGAATTTGATTTATGATAAGGACATTCTAAGTATTTCAAATAAAATGAAAGAAATAGGTATAAGAGAAAATATTGCATTTTTCTTGAGAGATGCTGATAATATATTAAAAGCACCAGTAGTACTACTTATTGGTACTAGAATTAACCCTGTTGGCTTAAAAAAATGTGGTCTATGTGGTTTTAAAAATTGTGATGATAAAATAAAATACCCTCTTATACCCTGTGCTTATAATACTATGGATTTGGGTATTGCTGTTGGTTCAGCAGTAAGTATTGCTGCCGACAACAGAGTTGATAACAGGGTAATGTACACTATTGGTCAGGCAGCCATCGAAATGAAATTATTAGGCGATGATGTCCCTATTGCTTTAGGTATTCCTCTAAGTGCCAGTACTAAAAACCCTTTTTTCGACAGAACTTAATAAATAAAAATTTTAAATATATGCACAACGATAAATTTATTGATATTGATAATGTCATTAAATCAAAAAGCAGGAATCTGCATAAATTTCTACCATCTTTTGTTATCAATTATCTAAAAAAAATTGTTCATGAAGATGAAATCAACAGCTTAATTTCAAAAAATAAAGATTTCTATGGTATTGAATTTACATCACGTATTCTCAAAGAATATCATATACAAATTGAAATTGTTGGAGAAGAACATATCATAAACAACAACAAGTTTATTGTGGCTTCTAATCACCCGCTTGGTGGCTTAGATGGCATAGCATTATTAAACCATATAGGAAAATATAAACCTGTAAAATCAATAACAAATGATTTGCTCATGAATATTGATAATTTGAAAACACTCTTTGTCCCTGTTAATAAGCACGGAAAAAACCCTAAAGAATATGTTAAATGTCTTAACGATACCTTTGATTCGGATGTAAACATATTATATTTCCCTGCTGGTCTGGTATCCAGAAAAAAAGGTAAAACAATAAAAGACCTCGAATGGAAAAAAAGCTTTCTACAAAAATCTGTAAGATATCATCGAAACATCATACCTGCTTTCGTCAATGGCCGTAATTCAAACTTTTTTTACAATCTGGCCAATATCAGAACTTCCTTAGGTATTAAAACCAATATTGAAATGCTTTATCTTGTCGATGAAATGTATAAACATAGAGGTACTACCATTAAAATTATCTATGGCAAACCTATTTCTTATAAAGTATTTCATAAACAATATGATGAAAATACTTGGGCATATAAGCTAAGAGAGCATTCTTATTGTTTGGAAGAAAATCCAAATAAAGAGTTTAACCCTTAAATCATTAATATTACTATAAATATATTAATTTTGTAATTTCTATGATATCATTAACATGAAACCCATAATTCCTCCTGTCGACAGAACATTGATTTTAAAAGAATTATCAAAAGATATTTTTTTAAGAAAAACCAATAATGCGGATAATGAATTATATGCATTTACTGCACATCAATGCCCTTATCTAATGAAAGAATTGGGCAGGGTAAGGGAAATTACATTCAGGGCTGCTGGTGGTGGTACAAGCGAAGAAATTGACATTGATAACTTTGATACCGATTCAACACCATATACACAACTTATTGTATGGGACCCTGAAGAACAAGAAATTGTAGGCGGATACCGTTATATTATTTGTAATGACGCCAAGGACGAGCAAGGCAACTTTAAGCTCGCCACATCCCACCTTTTTCACCTATCAGAAACATTCAAAAATGTTTATCTTCCCTACACTATTGAACTTGGTCGCTCTTTTGTGCAACCAAAATATCAGGCCACTAAAGAAAACAGAACAGGTTTATATGCCCTTGATAATCTTTGGGATGGATTAGGTTCTTTGATAGTTAAAAACCCTCATATTAAATACTTCTTTGGTAAAATTACTATGTATAATGATTATAACAGAGATGCCAGAAATTTGCTTCTGTTTTTTATGCA
>CAZVOS010000193.1:0-6092 GCA_964628845.1 uncultured Bacteroidales bacterium
ATAAATTTCTAAATATTTCATCCAATGAATAATATAAATTAAGGGATGTTCAGATATTTATGAGTTTGAAGAGATAAGGTCCACTTTGTGTTTTGTTTTATGTAGTCAATTATAAGAGGAATCATATCTTTTTTAACACTCCATTCGGGCTGGAGATAAAGTTTACACAATGGATTTGCGCGTTGGGCATTTTGTTCAGCCCAATAAAAATCATCATGATTATGAATAATAATTTTCAATTCATGAGCTTTTTTGTAAAAAGAGGGTAAAGGGGTATGTCCTTTTTTTGGAGAAAGGCAAATCCAGTCAATATGGCCACTTAATTTTACAGTTCCTGAAGTTTCGACATGAATTGTGTAGTTGTTTTTCTTTAAAAGATTGGTAAGTTTATTAAGTTTGTATAAAAATGGCTCACCTCCAGTTAAAACAACCGTATCAGATGGTTTTTTTAATATTTCTGAAACGATATCTCTAAAGCTGTAAACAGGATGTACAGATGCATTCCACGATTCTTTTACATCGCACCAATTACAACCTACATCACAACCCCCAATGCGTATAAAGGAAGCAGCTTTTCCTGTATGGTAACCCTCTCCCTGTAATGAATAAAATATCTCCATCACAGGAAGCACTTCTCCATCATCTACTCTTATTTTTTTTTTCAAAACAAAGATATTAAATGGAATGCTGAGATTTATAAGCGCTGTAAGTATTCATCAGTAAGGCAGCAATTGTCATTGGCCCAACCCCACCAGGTACAGGTGTGATATAGCTGCATTTGGGAGAAACATCCTGATATTTTACGTCACCAATAAGTTTGAATCCTGATTTGGTCTTGTTTGAAGGCACACGATGAATGCCAACATCTATGACCACAGCGTTTTCTTTTACCATGTCGGCTGTAACAAATTCTGGCTTACCAATAGCCACAATTAAAATATCTGCCTGAGAACATATTTCTTTTAGATTTTTTGTCTTGCTGTGGCATAATGTTACAGTACAGTTACCAGGATTAGCATTCCTTGATAGAAGAATACTTACCGGTGTTCCTACAATATGACTTCTTCCAAGTACCACACAGTTTTTACCTTCAGTTCCGATGTGATATCTTTCGAGTAATAACATGATGCCATAAGGTGTTGCGGGTAGAAGTGTCCCTTCGCTAAGGAGCATACGTCCTAAATTTATCGGATGAAACCCATCCACATCTTTTGATGGTTTAATGTGTGCAATAATTTTTTGTACAGAAATATGTTGTGGAAGAGGAACCTGAACAATAAAACCATCTACATCATTATCGTTATTAAGAAAATCAACAACTTCTAAAAGCTGTTTTTCTGTTATTGTATTTTCGTATTTGTATAGAGAACTTGTAAAGCCAACTTCGTGACAGGCCTTGGCTTTACTATTTACATATGTCTGGCTTGCAGGGTCATCTCCAATAAGGACTGCTGCAAGATGGGGTACTTTTTTGTTGGCATCTAAAAGTTGCCGTACCTGAATATTCAATTCATTTTTAATATCTTCAGATATTTTTTTCCCATCTATAATTTTTGTGTTCATTGGATTGATTTAGAAAATTATCTTTTATTACGCGACATATTTCCCATCATGCGCATAAGATTTTTACCTCCGCCTTTGGTCATCATCTTCATCATTTTTCGTGTATCTTCAAATTGCTTAATGAGTTTATTTACTTCTTGAATTTCGTTGCCGCTACCAAGAGCAATTCTTTTTCTTCGAGGGCCATTAAGAATGCCAGGGTCGCTTCTTTCCTGAGGTGTCATTGAGTGAATAATGGCTTCGATGCTTTTAAAGGCATCATCTTCAAGGTCAATATCTTTCATAACTTTTCCCATTCCAGGAATCATTGATACCAGGTCTTTTACATTACCCATTTTCTTTATTTGTTGTAACTGGGAAAGGAAATCATTGAAATCGAATTTATTTTGAGCAATTTTTTTTTGGAGGGCTTTTGATTCTTCAATGTCGAATTGTTCCTGTGCTTTTTCAACCAAAGAACGTATATCACCCATACCAAGTATTCTGTCTGCCATCCTTTCGGGATAAAACACATCAATAGCATCCATTTTTTCCCCTAAACCAACAAACTTAATTGGTTTTTCAACCACTGATTTAATAGTAAGTGCAGCACCACCTCTTGTATCGCCATCGAGTTTTGTAAGTACCACACCATCAAAATTAAGCCGGTCGTTGAAAGTCTTGGCTGTATTAACAGCATCCTGACCAGTCATAGAGTCCACAATAAAAAGTGTTTCATGTGGATTTATGCTTGATTTTATAGCAGCTATCTCATTCATCATCTGTTCGTCAATAGCCAAACGACCAGCTGTATCAATAATTACAATATCATAGGCATTCTCTTTGGCATGAATAACAGATTTTCGGGCAATACCTACAGGGTCGGTACTTCCTTCTATTGTAAATACAGGAATTTCAACCTGTTGGCCTAAAACCTGTAACTGATTGATGGCGGCAGGTCTGTAAACATCACAAGCCACAAGTAAAGGTTTTTTATTCCTTTTTGTTTTTAAATAATTAGCCAGCTTAGCAGCAAAAGTTGTTTTACCCGAACCTTGAAGACCTGACAGTAATATTATTGAGGGGCTAATCTTAATATTTAAATCAGTTCTTTCACCACCCATCAACTGTACAAGTTCATCGTAGCATATTTTAACCATTAATTGACCGGGAGATATAGCCGTAAGTACATTCTGACCTAATGCCTTTTCTTTTACTTTATCGGTAAATGATTTGGCAATTTTATAATTAACATCAGCATCAAGAAGTGCTTTTCTTACTTCTTTAAGTGTTTCTGCCACATTAATCTCAGTTATCTTTCCCTGACCTTTAAGGACTTTAAATGCCCTTTCTAGTTTGTCGCTTAAATTCTCGAACATCATAATTTTAACAATTTATTTTATGAAATGCAAAACTAATAATAAATCTGCATATTTTGGAATTACTCCCATTCAAAAATTTGTATAATTTTGTACTATAAAAATTATAATTATGAGATTATTTGTTTTTTTAAGTGTATTGTTAATTCTTGGTTGCAATAGTGATGAAATTATTACAGCCAGTGCCAATTATATCCCTAAGGATTTTGTTGTTAAAGGAAAAATAAAAAATATATTAAGCGAAAAAGTATATCTGTATAATTTTTACGGGCATCAAAGTAATTGTATAGACTCAACAAATCTTGACCCAGGAGGCAGTTTCAGCTTCCAAATTAAAAAAGAAACACCTATGGGTGTTTACAGAATAATTATGGGAAAGACGATTCGTTCTCAGTTTATGGGTGGGGGCGATCAATATGTAGACTTAATTTTTAACTACGATGATATAAATTTTGAAACACATTTTGAATTTCCTTATGACAGTATGCATATGTTAAGCTCTAATGAAAATATTTTATACTATCAATATCAGCTAATAAGTGATGTCACAAAAACTAAACTTGATTTACTGATGCAAACGCTTCAGTTTTATCCCCGTGATGATGATTTTTATAAAGATATAAGTAAACAGTATAAGAAGGTATATAAAGAATATGAGAAATATATTGATAAATTAATTGAAAAGAATAAAGGTACATTTATATCAAAAATTGCAGCTTTTGAAAAAATTCCGTGGGTTGACCCATTATTAGGGAAGGATAAAAGAAATGAAATTATCAGAAATGATTTCTTTTCTAAAGATGATTTTTCTGATACTTTATTATTATACACTGATTTAATACCTGCAAAGGTTATTCGTTTTCTTTCGTTTTACCGCAATGAAAATCTGCTTCAGGAAGCTCAGGAAGCAGAATTTATTAAAGCTGTTGATATAATTCTTAAAGAAGCTGGCAATAATGAGAATATTTATAACAGCGTTTTGGATTATCTTATAGATGGGTTTCAGAAATTTGATATGGAAATGACCTTATTGCACATTTACGATAATTATGTATCAGGTGGCTCTTGTCTGGATGAAGAACGTGCTAAATCATTGAAAGACAAAACAGATGCTATTAAAAAATTAGGCAAAGGACAACCAGCACCAGATTTTACTTTTAAAGATGATAATAATAAAATTATAAAGTTGTACGAAATAGATGCTGAGTTTACTTTAGTTCTATTCTGGGCAAGTTTTTGCAGCCATTGTACTAAAATAATACCTCAGATTAAAGATATTTATAATGCCACTCAACGAAATAAATTAGAAATCGTAGCTATTTCTTTGGATACTGATGAGAAATTGTGGAAAGATTATTTGAATGCTACACAGTTAGAATGGTACAATTATTCAAACTTAAAAGGATGGGATTGCCCTATTGGGCGTAGTTATTATGTGTATGGCACACCTACTATGTTTTTACTCGATAAAGAAAAGAAAATTCTTGCAAAACCTTTAAATGTTAGGGACTTAGCTACCTATCTGCAATAGTTACTATGATTAAATAAAATATATATCTGTAAAGTTGCTTTAATTATCCATAATTTGAAAAAAATCCTTATTATAAGATTCAGTTCAATAGGAGATATAGTGCTTACCACAGCTGTTGTGCGTTGCATAAAACAACAAAAACCAGATATCGAATTGCATTATGTAAGCAAAAATTTTTATAAGGGCATTCTTAAAGAGAATCCCTTTATTGATAAAATCCATACTCTTGAAAATGGTATATATGAATTAATAAATAAACTTAAAGCGGAGAAATTCGATTTAATCATCGATTTACATAATAATTTACGCTCACATATCATTTCTTATGCACTTAATATTAAGACATACAGAGTTAATAAACTAAATTTTCTTAAGTTTTTGTATGTAAATTTCAAAATTAATTTGCTGCCAGATTTACATATAGTTGCCAGATATTTCAATACAACAAGGAAAATTGGAATTATAAATGATAATAAGGGTTTAGATTATTTTTTTGATAATATCGAATGGCCAGTATGTATTAAAGAAGAATTCAAATCAGATTACATAGCTTGGGCAATAGGAGGGAGGCATACAACTAAAATATTTCCAGCAGAAAGTATTATAAATATCTGTAAAAATATAAAAAAACGGGTTATCTTATTAGGAGATAAAAATGATAAGAATAGGGGTGATGCCATTGCTTCTGCTGTAAAAAATGTATTTAATGCAGCAGGAGTGTTAAATCTAGATGAGTCTGCATTAGTAATAAAAAATGCTGAAACGGTTATTACTAATGATACTGGTTTAATGCATATTGCAGCAGCATTAAATAAAAAAGTGATTTCGTTATGGGGTAATACCGTCACAGATTTTGGTATGTATCCCTATATGCCTCAGTCACCTGAAAATTATAAGGTTGTTGAAGTAAAAAATCTTAAATGCCGTCCTTGTTCAAAGCTGGGTTTTGAAAAATGTCCGAAGAAGCATTTTAGATGTATGATGGAAATAGATGAAAATGAAATAATTAGTTTAATTGATGTAAAATTTTATTAGAAACAGATGAAAAAAATATTAAAAATAGTTGCTTATTTTGGTCAATTACCTAATATGTGGGATTTATATATTGCATCACTTAAAGAAAATGAATTTTTAAATTTATTATTTATTACGGATATAAAAATTACAAAAGCACTACCCCATAATGTGTCTGTGCTAAATATTTCTTTAAAAGATTTCTTTTTAAGGGTTGAGAATAAACTTAATACAACTATTGTTGATAAAACACCTTATAAAATATGCGATTTAAAACCAGCCATGGCATATATTTTTCCTGAGTATCTTGAGGGATATGAATATTGGGCTTATGGGGATATTGACATTGTTTATGGAAATCTTAAACGGTTTTTAAGGAAACCATTTTCGATGAATGCCGACGTCATATCCTTCAGAGAAGATTGGTTAAGTGGACCTTTCACAATTGTCAGAAATAAAAAAGAATTGAATGAGTTATTTCTGAAATCTCCTGATTTTTTAAAAATATTAAAGCTAAAAAAAAATCAAGCATTTGATGAATGTGGTAAAAAATATTATAAACTTAGAGAGGGCTATACACCTGAGGAAGCGTATAATATGAGAATGGAAAATGATATTTTGTGCTG
>CAZVOS010000194.1:0-6077 GCA_964628845.1 uncultured Bacteroidales bacterium
TCGCCTTCTATCCACTCACGTTCTTGTATTGAGTTATATGCAGTAATGCCATCGGGAGTGTATAAATTACCATTTTCTACTTCAGCCAGAAAAACATGATGACCCGCAAGGTTTTTACCCATATTGGTAATGCGTTCTATTCCAGTAATCTGTCGCCCATTCACAACATAATTATTAAAGCTTATTGTACTTACTGAGCCAGAATCGATATACGCT
Source organism: uncultured Bacteroidales bacterium (assembly GCA_964628845.1). Lineage (GTDB taxonomy): Bacteria > Bacteroidota > Bacteroidia > Bacteroidales > PXBB01 > JAKIYU01. The sequence goes on from CAZVOS010000194.1 coordinate 217, forward strand.
TTGCTCATGTGAACTAATATCTGCCCACTGCGTACCACACCATCGTCACCAGTACAGCTTGAACCGAAATCAATAACAACATCCTTAGGCCATGTACCCAAATCGTTAGGAGTAAATGTAACATTGCAGCAAGACGACAAATACTTAAGCCCATTCTGTCTGATAGCAAGCTCCACCTGACGGTAAACATCGGTAAAGGCAGCTTCGGCATAAGCATTTTCGGTAGCCACTTTCGACGCCTGTGTATAGGGCACATTGTCAGATGGCGTTACAGGGTCCTTTTTGCAGGAAACAACCATCATTAGAGCTGCGCTCACTATAATGGCTAAAATCTTTTTTGTTTTCATAATAATTTTTTTTTTAGTTGTTAATAAATTTGTATCTTCGCTACATAAATAACGTTTGGCAAACTATATAACGTATTTTCAAATAGCCCAAGCGTCTTAAATCCACACTGAAGCCGCATATTGTATTTGTGAAGCGTTGTTTTCATCTATTGAAACGTTTTTAATATTACAATTTCAATACGTTCTGCTTAGCTCTGGCTAAGCCCTACCCAAAACTCTATTTTTTCTTTCTTCTTGTTAGATATTTATCATTAATGTCCGATAAAAAATTTATGAAAAATTTATATGTCTGGACTATTCAATTAAATATAGATATTTCGTTTCTACAGGGCTTACAGTTTGTGGTTTGATGTCCTTTACAAATATTTTTTCTTATGGGGCTGTCTAATAAGGAATGATTCATTTTTTTATTAATCCAAATTACGCATTAGGTCATTTCATTCCTAATGCTTAATCCGGGTTAATTTAAATCTACATAGGGACAGCGTCCCGTTATATTTGTAAAAAATATTTCAAATCAAGAATATTTAGGTACAGAGTACCGAAATATTATAAAAATATAGTATATTATTTTTTCGGACAATAGTGAATATTTATTATTAATTTTGATTTTTTCTAGAGCATATATATTATATATATGAAAGATTATTTTCAATTACGTAAAAATTTAAAAAAAGATTTCTCAAAACTACCGCTAATAAAAATGGCTGTGCTTGGCGATACTGCTACCCAGTTCCTTTGTAATACAATACGTGCTCTTGGCTGCGAGAAAAAACTCAATATTGAAATCTGGGAAGCAGATTATAACCAAATAGAAACTCAGATTCTGGTTAACAGTTCAGAACTTTATAAATTTAATGCTGATATCATTGTCTTGTTCTTTGCAACACACAAACTTCTTGACTCTTACAACAAACTCAATCCTTCGCAATACAATACATTGGCATTAACAGAAAAGGAAAGAATTATCAAACTTTTGGATATTATTAAAGAGAACACATCTGCTCAAGTAATTATTTATAACTATTATCACATCAACGACGCTGTGTTTGGCTCTTATGGATTGAAAACAGAAAGCTCTTTCATCTTCCAGTTGCACAAACTAAATTATGAGTTGATGACCTTAGCAACACAAAGAAAAGATATGCTTTTATGCGACATATCAACACTAAAAAGCTGGATAGGAGAGAAGACCTTTTTTCAGCCATCCCTTTATTTGAACAGCGATATGGTCTTAAGCTTGGATGTTTTACCAGAGGTGGCCTCAAGAACTGTGGATATTGTTTGCTCTTTAAATGCACGTATAAAAAAATGTGTTATCATCGATTTGGACAACACAATCTGGGGGGGACTTATTGGAGAAGATGGTATCGAAAACATTCAAATTGGTACTCTTGGCATTGGAAAAGCATTTACCGAATTTCAGCACTGGCTCAAAAAACTTAAAAACAGAGGTATTATACTGGCTGTATGCAGTAAAAATGATGAAAATATTGCCAAAGAGCCATTCGAAAAACATCCCGACATGGTGCTTAAACTGGATGATATTGCCGTTTTTATTGCAAACTGGAATAATAAAGCTGAAAACATCAAAGAGATTCAAAAGCTGTTAAATATTGGCTTTGATTCTATGGTATTTATTGACGACAGTGCCTTCGAAAGAGGCATGGTACGCCAACTCATCCCCGAAGTATCTGTCCCCGAAATGCCCGAAGACCCTGCCTGTTTTCTGCAATATTTATACGAAATTAATTTATTCGAAACTTGCTCCTTCTCCGAAGAAGATGCTAAAAGAACACATCATTATAAAATAGAAACACAAAGAAAACTCAGTCAACAGACCTTTTCGGATGAAAACGATTACCTTAAAATGCTTGATATGTTTTCTCTGGTCGAACATTTTAATTCCTTCAACATACCAAGAGTAGCCCAGCTCTCTCAACGTTCTAACCAGTTCAATCTTAGAACTGTTCGTTATACAGAAGATGTCCTCGAAAAAATCGCCATTTCAGAAGAGTTCTTTACTTTTGCTTTTTCTTTGAATGATAAATTCGGAGAAAATGGTTTAATATGTATTATTATTCTCCAAAAGGAAAATGAGAAAACTTTGTTTGTCGACACCTGGTTGATGAGTTGCCGCGTCCTTAAAAGAGGTATGGAACAGTTCTCCTTGAACACAATAGCCCGCTTTGGCTTAAATAATGGCTTTTCTTTTATCAAAGGTGAATATATCCCTACATTAAAAAATAGCATGGTTAAGGAACATTATAAAAATCTTGGGTTCACTAAAAATAATGGTTCTTGGATTTTAAATCTTCATGATTTTAAGGAAATAGAAACTTATATTTGTAAAAAAATATCAAATCAAGAATATTAAGGTACAGCGTACCGAAATATTATAAAAATAGAGTATAAAATTTTTTATCGGACATTAATAAAAAAAAATATATAAATATGGATAAAAATCAAATTTATTTACACCTAAATGAAATATTTAGAGACGTTCTCGATAATAATGATATTGTTTTAAACGCTCACATCACTGCCAATGATATTGAAGAATGGGACTCCCTGGCTCATATCCATCTGGTGGTAGCTATCGAGAGATTTTTTAAAATACGTTTTTCTTCAAAAGAAATACAAAACTGGGATAACCTTGGTGAACTTGTCGAATGCATACACCTAAAATGCAACTAAACTTATGCAGGGTAAATTAAAACATATTATCGAAACGATAGCAAAAAAAAATATCTTGCACGGAAAAAAAATTTTGAAACTCCTCGAAAATGCTGACAATAACTACATCATAAAGGCAGAAGCATTTTTAAACCGCTATGAATTTCTCCTACATAAAAACAATACATCATTGTGCTATGCCATCGATTGTTATTTGCAGATGTTGGCCGATGTAAATTACGAAACAGTTCAATTTATTCAAACAGGGCATTATTCAAATACCACTTTTGAGGATGTAAACAAGCGGGTTTATAACAATCCTGAAATAATGACGGCTTACTTACATGGTCTCATCTTAAGACAATTTCTTTTTCCGCAAAATTTTAAAATACTCACTTTTTTTAATAAAATCATTAAAGATAATAGAAAAGTAATATCCAATTATCTCGAAATTGGTGGCGGACATGGTTTGTTTTTATCTGATGCCATTTCAGTTCTTAATCACAATACCCAATTTAAACTTCTCGATATCAGTCAAAGTGCTTTGGATTTCTCAAGAGATTTTATTGATAACGAAAAAGTAACATATATTCTATCGGATATTTTTCAATTTAAATCTTTCGAATTATTCAATTTTATCTCAATGGGCGAAGTTCTTGAACATGTCGAGGAACCTATAAAACTTCTTAAAACGCTAAAACACTTACTTCATAAAGATGGCAAGCTTTTCCTTACTACTGTCACCAATGCACCAGCCATTGACCATATTTATCTTTTTAGAAATGCTCATGAAATAAGAGATATAATTTATAAAGCTGGCTTTAATATTGAAAACGAAATATGTGTTTACTCCGAAGATATGCCCCCAGAAAAAGCTGAAAAATTGCAAATATCTATGATGTATGCAGCCCTTTTATCACCAATACCATAGCTCACTCAAAAAAAACTGTTTTAAAATGAAACATGCAGAAAAAAAATTAAAGCTCACTTACCATCACACTGCTTTATTGGTTAATGATATGGATGAAGCCATACAACATTTTAAAGAAATATTTGGAAGCGAACAGATTTCTCCCGTCTATACTGTAAGTACTCAAAAAGTAAGGATTTGTTTTGTGAGAAATGGAAAGGATACTTTTATTGAGCTTGTTGAGCCAGCAACCGATGATTCACCCGTAATTAACCTGATAAAAAAGAAACACAGCTATTACCATCTGGGATATAAAGTAAAAAACATTAAAAAACAACTTGAAATTCTTGAAAAACTCAATTATAAAGTACTCGAAGCTTATAAATCAGAAGCTTTTAACGGAAATACTTGTGTGTTCTTATTCACCCCACAAGGCCACTTAATTGAACTTATCGAAAACTAAATACTTTTAAAATGAATCCTGCACAATTAAATGAAATAAAAGCACAACAATGGTTCTACGAATTTACATTACCCGATGGCAGCTTAACAGAGAGTTATTTACCCGACTTTGTTAAACAAATACACCTTACTCGCGAAAAAGCATTGTGCTCTTTTTTAAATCAGTATAAAACAAAATACGCTTTACAAAATGCCATCGATGTTTCCTGTCACGAAGGGTATTACAGCCATGTACTTGCCCATCATTTTCAAAATGTTGTGGGTGTTGACAAAAATCACAACTCCCTTAAAAAAGCGCAACTAATTACGGATGTTTTAGAAAAAAGAAATATCACATTTCACCATGCAGCCATTGAAGACTGGCAAGGAGATGCCGCTGATTTCGTGCTTTGTTTTGGTTTGTTGTATCATATTGAGAACCCCGTACAAATGATACGTAAGCTGGCTGCTATCACTAAAAGTGCTATTTGCATCGAATCACAGATATTACCTGCCGAAACCATTATGCAGGTGGAAGATGGCTGCTATAAAAAACTAAGAGATATAAAAGGCAGTTTTGGATTGTGTTTCGATTATCCCGAAATAAGCGAAGGTGGACTTACTGAACTGGCCCTTGTACCCTCACGTGAGGCCCTTATGACGCTTTTACACCATTTCGGATTTAAAAATATACAGTTCTACATGCCCCACGAAAATGATTATGAACAGTTTGTAAGGCAGCAAAGAGACATTATTTACGCTGAAAAAAATGAAAACTGATGGCATGGAAACAGCGTTTGAACATGTGTTGATGACCAGGTACAAAGAGGGTATGATTGATTATATGAACAAGCATCCCGAAGCATTTGACGAAGCGCTACAGCTCGCGCTCACCAATAAACAACCATATGCGTGGAGAGCCGCATGGCTGCTCTGGAGTTGTTTGAACGAAAACGACATGCGTGTAGTACCTTATGTTACAGATATTGTGAACTCATTGAACGGAAAAAATGATGGACACCAGAGAGAATTGCTCAAGATTTTATACATGATGGATATTGAAGACACCCATGAGGGATTTATCTTTGACCTTTGTGTGGATATCTGGGAAAGAATAAACAAGCAACCCTCAGTACGAATTAATGCATTCAAAATTATAATAAAGATTGCACAAAAGCATCCCGACTTGTTCAACGAAATAACTTTTCTTACACAACCGCATTATCTGGAAACATTATCCCCTGGTGTGAAAGATGCTGTCCAAAGATTAATTTCTAAAAAATGAAGTGGCTTATTAGATTTCTCCCCCGATGTTTATCTGGGTTGAAATGACCTAGTGTTTAGCTGTTTTCTACAATTGACTTCAAATGTCATTCCGATTCGCCTTTGGCGAAGAGGAATCCCCCAAAAATAATTTTACCGTTTAAAAATTTAGTCAGTCGGTATAAACCAAACCAGCTAACAATTTCAATTTCATTTTTCTTGTT
>CAZVOS010000195.1:0-6051 GCA_964628845.1 uncultured Bacteroidales bacterium
ATCTAACTGGTCGTAATAATCAGCGTCGTAATTGGCATAAGCAAAATCAAATTTTAATACAGGATTCGTTAATCCACTGGGGTTAAAATTAAAGGTAATAAGGTCAAAAGGAGTGTTGCCAGATATATTGTAGAAATTAACCATGGCAGAAGCTGTAGAATTGCCATATCCGCCTGCATTGGTAGTACGTTGCCACAAACCACTGCCCTGAGTAAATTGCCAACAATTGGGTGGGAATGTAGCTGGTTCGAATGTTTCGGTAAATGGTGTGATGAATATATTACATTCGGTTTGGAAAGTATAAGGTCCTGCCCATGTGCTTACTTCTCCTTGTCCACATAATGCTTTAACATAATATTCATAAACGGTATTGGCTGTTAAACCCTGACAAGCCCATTGATAGTTTGCTAAAGTATCTGCTGAAACATAAGCAGAAGTACCTGGTTGAAATCCCTGAATACCTGCTTCGGCATACCAGAAGTTCTCTGTACCGCCAGGTGTCCAGTATAAAATAGCCATTGTTGTTTGTATATTGCTTGCCTGAAGTGCAGCAGGCGGAGGACACTGTCCCAGAGTAGTAAATTGATAAGGACCAACCCATACACTTACATTAGGTGTGTCGCAATTGGCGCGTACATAAAATTCGAAATTTGTAGATGGGATAAGTCCTGTTGCATTCCATGTATTTGTTATCGTATTATAGTTATAAGAAACAGCGGTTCCTGTACCCGGGGTAAAGCCCGAATAACCTAATTCTGCATCCCATTTGGAAACGGTACCTGTCTGTGTCCAGCTTAAATCAGCACTATTTGTTGTAATATTAGTAGCATTCAGATTATCAGGGGGGAGGCAACCGGCAGGTCTTACAGCAATATCATCAACTCTAAAATAATACATATCAGTACAACCCCAATGCCTGATGGCAATGTAAATGTTTTGTCCATAATAAGCACTGAGAGGAACAAGAACTTCGTTATAAATAGTAGATGTAGCTACTGTTGTGAAAACTTCTGTAAAATCAACAGGGTTTGTTCCTGTAGTTGAAACTAATATAGAAAACTTCTCACTCAAATAGTCTGGGTCAGAGCCGGCATACCACATGCTGAATTCGAGGTTGGCATTATTGATATTTAGTTGTGGTGTTATGAGCCAGTTATCGGGGTAAAGAGGGCTCTGAGTGTTACTGTCCCAAGAAGCCGAAGCTGCCATAAAAGCACCTGAATGCGCAGGCCAATTATTTGATTTTATCCATCTGTAACCATCTTGGTCATTATCAATATCTTGCCAGCAAATAGGCGGGAAAATAACACCTTCAAAACCCTCTGTCCATGGATAATTTGAAATTGATGTACCACAATCCTGTGTGGTTGTAAATGTGTAAGGTCCTTCCCAAATACTGTAATCGAAGGTGTCGCAATGGGCACGAACATAAAAATCATAGGTGGTATTAGTTTGTAAACCTGTATATGTATAAGTATTGTTTGTAATATCTGATTGTGTAGGTACACCTGTAGGTATAAACGCATTGAGCCCTAGCTCTATATCCCACTTTGGTTCACTACCGCCAGCTAACCATGTAAGGTCTGCCTGAGAGCTTTGTATATTGAAAGCATTAAGGGAGTGAGGTTGAGGACAGGATATCAATGTTGTAAAGTTATAGGGACCAGCCCATCCACTGCTGCCATTTTGACCACATACAGATTGTACATAAAAATCATAACTTGTTCCTTGAGTGAGATTTGAAACTGACCATGGCGTTGTGAGAAGTCCTGTTGCCTGTTGTAAATAAGTACCTGTACTTGGAGTAAAGCCATGTAAACCTAATTCAATGTTCCATTCGGTATTAATACCTGCATAATTCCATACTAAGTCAGCAGAATTTGTAGTGATATTATTTGCATTTAGGTTGGTAGGAGCAGGACAGCCATCATAAAGGAAACAGAAACCAATGGGAGAATACATCATAGTGTCCATGCCCATATTTTCAACTCTTAATACATAACCATAAGCAGCAGGATTTGTTGTGTTAGTAACAAGCAGAAAACAACTAGGTGAGTTTACTGATTGTACAGAAAACCATCCTTCTGTTTGTGTAATTGTTGTGGGCAATTGTATTGTAAACTCATAATTCTGATACATATTAAAAATTACAGGAATAGGTACGACTGGTACAATATAAGTATTTAGTAATGTGCCAATAGAACCATTATTGTCTTCATAGAAACTAATTTCTATATCAATAGGGCTTGAAAAACATTCAGATAAAGTGTCGTTAAGAATGCCCCAAAAATGAACACCATTGAAAGGTGAGCTTATGCCTGTGAAATTCTGATGTACTTTTCTGCCATATTCCTGTGATGACCATAAAAAATATTCAAAAGGTTCCGGGTCTTGTCCATATATAGCGCCTGGGAAGCATGATAAATTGTCGGGGATAAAATTATAAAAGGGACCAACCCAGTTACTAGAATCTGTAGGGCAATAGGATTTAATTTGGAATTGATAAGAAGCATAAGCAACGAGATTTTCAAGGGTAGCAGAAGGGGTGTTGGTATAAATTGTGTTTGTATAACCTTGTCCAGTAATACCATAGTTAACTGCCCAATTGTCTGCATTGGCCAAATCAGTCCAATTAATATCAAAGCTGTTAGAGGTAATATTTGAAACAACAACACTAAACATATCAACGCCCGGACAAGATGGTATTGCTTCCCAACTGACATCATCAACAGATATCTGTCCTGGGGGTGTTCCATTATGTCTGATGGCAAATACGGTATGCCCACCCTGAATGGTGCCAGGTTTAATGGTGTATTCATGGTATTGATTATCTGTGAAATTAATAGTATTTAAAAGAACAAATGTATAAGGTGCTTGTGGGTCTGTTAGATAGCCAATATCTAAGTGCCCTCCGCTAAAACCTTTGGCATATAATTTTAGCCAATGTGTATCATCTCCGGCATTACTAACTGGAGGTAATGATACAACAAGATAATTATTTGGGTTGTCTGCATTAATATCTAAATTGTTGGGATATGAAAAAGCATTAACATTATTGGTATAGGCATTTCCTGAAGAAGTTACTTTTTTGAAACAAACAGGCAGTGCATTGTTAAAGGTGCCGTCAAAATTTTCAAAAAATTCTGTAACTGCTTCGCATGGAGTTGTAAAATAATAGGGTCCTGCCCAGTTGGTAGAATCAGCTTGACAGAATGCTTTTACATAATACTTATATTGAGTGGCAGGTGTTAATACTCCTGTAAGAGAATAAAATGTGTTATTTGTAGTGTGTGAACTACCCTCACCAATGTTGAAGTTTGCGGTTCCCCATTCTAATCTGTATGTGTCAGCTAAAACGCCACCATCCCATTGTAAGTCTGCAGAATTTGTTGTAATATTAGTTGCTGTTAAATTGGTAGGTAATTGGCAAGCCGGTGCTACATCTATAATAATATCATCTACATACAGATAATATTGATTGGCATCAGAATATACATTAAAACCAAAATGGTAAATACCTGTAGAATCTGGAGTAAAATATTTAAGGGCATTCATCGGAACACCTGAATTTATTGATGGATAGTTTAACAACTGTATATTCATAGAGCCGGCGTTGGGCATTTTACCGTAAGATACACTCAATTTTTCGGTCCATGAAGTTGTGTTATTACCATATCTGAAACTAATTCCATAGGTTGTGCCACCTGTCAGTTCTATACCTTGTGTAAAATACCAGGCATTAGCACTGAAAGTATAGTTTGGCTCATAGTATAATGTATTGTTATCAAATCCATACCCTGGTGAATAAATAGTAGACCAATCGTTACCCTGACCTGCATTCTCTATAGTATTACAAACAGGAATTTGAGGTGGAGAAACGCTTTCAAAGTCTTGTACATAGGGTATTTGGGCGAAACCACAAATAGTAGAAAAATTAAAAGGACCAGCCCAAATGCTTAAATCATTTGTGTCGCACCTTGCTCTTACATAAAATGAATAATCACCCATAGGATTTAATCCCTGAACATGCCAGAAATTATTAGTTATACTTAAGCCATTGAATAAGTAAGAGAATGTCCCCGGTTGGAAACCTTGATAGCCAACTTCAATATCCCATTTGGTTTCATTGCTACCTGCTGTCCACGAAAGGTCTGCTGATACGTCATTGATGTTAGTGGCTTCTAAAGCAATGGGTTTGGGACAAGATGGCATAACATCAATAAGGACATTATCAATAGACCAGTAATTAATGTTATTACTTTCTCCATCAACAAACCATGCCAATTTAACCGTTTGATGTGCATAGGCAGAAAGGTCTATTAATATTTCTTCAGCAGCGATATCGCTAGTGGGTGATAATGACCATACTGTTGTCCAGTTAATATCATCAGTTGTGATTTCCACACCTATGGTATAAGACGTATATCCGTATTGTCCCAATGCATGTTTGAATGTGAGCATCAAACTATTGGCAGCAGTGGCATCAATAAATGGAGTAGATACTTTCTCTTTACTATTGGTGTAAAATTGTGTGCCAAGATAACTCAGTTCAGGATAAGGTTCTCCGGCATAACTAGTGGGATATCCTATCCAAATGTTATGAGTTCTATCCCAGCAGTTGGGTATGTTATACCATGCATTGTCGAAGTTTTCGGTAAATGGTAATGTAAATACATCACAGATGGTACTGAAATTTAAAGGACCTGACCAGTTGCTTAAATCTAATGTATCGCAATAAGCCCTGACATAAAAATCATAATTTGTGAGATTGGATAATCCTAATATGGTACATGAAGGTTCTGTTTCTACAATTTGAGTAAAATAAGAGCTGTAAGTTCCGGGTGTAAATCCGGGATATCCCACTTCGACAATCCATTTAGTTTCGTTGGCACCGGGAGTCCATGTAAAATCGGCAGATGTGCCACTAATATTACTTACAACAATATTAATTGGTTTAGGGCATGAAGGTATAACATCAATGTAAATGTTATCAATAGACCATCTGTTAATATCTGTGCTGTTTCCATCAACAAACCATGCCAATTTAAATGTTTGTCCAGCATAAGAGCTTAAATCAATAATCACATCATTTGATGCAATGTTATCTGTTGGTGAAAGAGTCCATAAATTTGTCCAGATAATGTTGTCTGTAGATATTTTAAGTCCAATAGTGTAAGCGTTATTTGGGATTATGTAATTTAAAGCATGTTTGAACGAAAGCATTAATGTGCTGGCTGATGTAGCATCTATAAGTGGTGTTAGGATGTTTTGTACACCTGAATTATTATTATAAGAACCATCATAAATGAGCTCAGGCGAATTTCCGCCTGCATTATTTCCTGAGTAGGCATACCAGTTATAAACATCTCTTGTCCAACATATAGGTATATTATAATAACCACAAGTACTAAATTCTTCAACAAAGGGTATGGGGAAAGCCGCACATGGTGTATTGAACATAAATGGGCCTGCCCAAATACTGAAGTCATTGCCACCACAATTTGCTTGTACATAAAAATCGTAGGCAGTATTTTGGTTCAAGCCAACAACATCAATGTAATTATTCATCACATTAAAATTGTTGTAAACATAATTGTTTGTATCAAAGGGTACATTATGTGGCGTGATTACAACATGCCATTGTTGCTCGTTCATTCCTGGTGTCCAATTAAGATTTACTGAATTGGCAGTCAGGTTATTAACAAATAAATTTGTTGGTTTGGGGCAGCTGGGAATAAATTCAATACTGATATCATCAATAAACATTTCAACGTAGCCCTCTGTTTCTGCTGTTAACCTGAATGCGAGATAGTTGTCGGACCCCACATAAAAATTTAAAAGGTAAGCGTAGGTTTGATAGTTTTGTGTGATGTTATAGGTTGTTAAGGGATTAAAAGTATTTTCATTGTTAGGGTCAGTCATTGTGCCTAAAGTAATTACAGGCACTATAGAACTTGGACATTTTGCATTGAAGTTAATTTGGAGTTGATTAATTGGTGCATTAAGCGGAGGAGTGACTAAATACGTACTCATGTTGTTATTGGCCCAATG
>CAZVOS010000196.1:0-6016 GCA_964628845.1 uncultured Bacteroidales bacterium
AAATGCCCCAATCACCATCACCAGACACCTGGCATCCGATACGTCCTATAGCATAACCCAACATTACGGCTGGGGCTGCCGTATCAGCTAAAATCAATGGGGGAATACCATTTTTTTTGCCATACCATAACAAAGTAATGGTACAAACTATTAATCCCCCGTAAAATGTAAGTCCGCTAAATGAAAAAATGGCTTCTATAGGGTCCCTGGAAAATTCATCAAGATTTTCGAGGTTATGAAATATCTTGGCCCCTAATATACTGGCTATTACACCTATTAAAATAATATTGCCTGTCAACTGGTATGGTTTTATTTCTTCTTCTACCCAACTAGGTTTGTCTAGCTTTTGTTTAATCTTCTCTTTATATGTAAAAAATATGGATACAGCTGCTGCAATCAACCCTCCAAATATATTGCCCTGTATAGATAATATGTAATCCTGAGGGTCATTATAAAAATGTGAATAATTTAAAATAATACCTAATAATTTAAATCCAATGAAAAATGAAATTAAACCAGTGTAAATAAAATCTTTAAATCTTGGAGCTTCACCTACAAGAACTTTCTTTTTTTGGGGTAATAGCTTTCCTTCTTTAGTTTTTCTTTTAAGCTCTAGCATTATGAAATAACCACCTGTGATAAAAGCCAATGCAACAAATAAGCCATAGCTCTGAATAGGAATAGGTAAATCAATACCAAAAACATCATATATAAAATCGCTAACTCTTGGATACATTATATTAAATTTTGGAAAATAAATTATGCAAATTTATAGGAATTATTTTATTTGCCCCGTATCTTTATCAATAATAAAAACATTATCACTGTCTATATTATTTAAGGTTGTTGTATGTATTTTATTCTCAAAATCCTTATTAAATGGCATTTTAACCCTGATGTAATTCTTTGTAAATCCATGCATATAACCATTTACATTATCTGATTCAAAAAGAATCTCATGTTGCTTCCCTTTTTGAGAATTATAAAATTCATTCCTTTTATAAGCCGATAAGCTTAATAATCTGTCAGTTCGTTGTTTTTTAATAGGATAACTTACCTTGTCCTGCATGTGATATGCTTTTGTGTTTTCCCTTTCAGAGTATGTAAAAACATGAAAATAGGACAGTTCTAAGTTATTTAGAAAGTGGTATGTAGTCTCAAAATCTATATCCGTTTCGCCAGGAAAACCTGTAATGATATCAGTAGCAATACAACAATCGGGTAAAAATTTCTTAATAAGCCCAACTTTATTTTTAAATAACATTGTATCATATTTCCTGTTCATAAGTCTTAATATCTTGTCTGTACCTGATTGTAAAGGAATATGAAAATGAGGCATAAATATTTCTGATTGAGATACAATTTGAATTATCTCATCATTGAGTAAATCTGGCTCAATGGACGATAGACGTAAACGTGAAATATTACATCTGTCCTCAATTTTTAATAATAAATCAATTAATCTTTTGCCATCTTTATTTTTGAAATCGCCAATATTAATTCCTGTTATAATTATTTCTTTTATCCCTAAATCAGTAATTTTCTTAATATTTTGTATGATATTTTCAATGCTGTCACTTCTGCTTCTTCCTCTTGCATAAGGCACAACACAGTATGAACAGAAATAATTACAACCATCCTGAATTTTTAAAAAAGAGCGTGTACGCTCACCGTATGAAAAGGTTGGGAAAAACTCGTTTTCTGATAATATATTATGAGAGATTATAAAATCAGTATTAAGTTTTTCTTTTATTTTTTCGAATATTAAATACTTTTCATTGGTATTTATAATCAAAGCAGTGTTATTGTATTTCTTTAATTCATTTTGTTCTATCTCTGTCATACATCCTGTAATAACAATAAGAGCAGCTGGGTTTTTTTTTATTGCTTTTTGTATAATATATCGGGATTTCTTTACAGCTGCCTGAGTTACAGCACATGTATTAATAACATAAATATCAGATGTTTCATTAAATGATGTAATTCTGAAATTGTTTTCCTCAAACTTTCTGGTTATATATGAGGTTTCTGAATAATTGACTTTACAACCTAGCGTATAAAATGCAATCTTATATCTATATGGAATCACGAATCAAATGTAATGTGTTATTTTATTATCTTAAGTTTAGCATATTTAAGTAAGAGTTGTTTTTGACCTTCTTTATCAAAGAGTACAATGGCTTTTTTATTGTCAGAAGTTCCTTCTATACTAATAATCTGTCCTTTACCAAAACGTTCATGCTCTACAAACATACCAGTTGAGTAATTATCATTGCTGTTTCCTGTAAAATTAATAGTATTGAGTTTTTTAAGGTTCTTCCCTATCGTTTTTTCAGATAATAATGTTTTCTTGGGTAAGTCCTTTTTATCAAAGGTTTTAACCTCAATTTTTTTTTGAACAGAAAAATGGTTTTTGCTTAAACATTCATAATCAATATATTCTGGTTTAATTTCATCTATAAACCGGCTTGGTTCACAAAATTCGAGATTACCCCATTTATAACGGGTTTCAGAAAAAGAGATAAAAAGCTTCTTCATGGCACGCGTAAGTGCAACATAAAACAAACGTCTTTCTTCTTCTAAATCATTCCTTGAGTTTAAACTCATTATAGAGGGGAAAAGATTTTCTTCTATGCCAGCTAAAAAAACATAAGGGAATTCTAGCCCTTTAGCCATATGTATTGTCATTAATGAAACAACATTGTTGTCATTTTCATCTTTATCGGCATCGGTTAATAAAGATACATTTTGAACATAGCTTATAAGTGATTTATCATTTTCTAATTCAGGATTATTATTTTCTGCCACTTCATCTACAAAGGATTTAATACCGCTAAGCAATTCTACCATGTTTTCGTATCTGTTTACACCATCAGGTGATTTATCTTCGAAAAGGTCAAGCAAAATACCACTTTTATCAGCAATCATATGCCCCAGTTCATAAGCATTTTTCGATTCCAGAAAAGCTGAAAAACTATGAATCATATATATAAAATCTTCTATTTTATTTTTAGTTCCCTGATTAATATCAATTTTGTATGTGCTTAAATTTTTTATTATATCCCAAATACAGGTTTTATGATGGTCTGATTCAGCAATAATACGCTCTAATGTAGTTTTTCCAATACCTCTTGCAGGATAATTGATAATTCTTAGTAGTGCTTCATCATCTTTGTTGTTAATGACAAGCCGAAAATAGGCGATGAGGTCTTTTACCTCCTTGCGTTGGTAGAATGAGATACTGCCAAAAATGCGATAGGGCAGGTTAATTTTACGGAATGCTTCTTCAAGAGCACGCGATTGTGCATTTGTACGATACAAAACAGCAAAGTCGGAATAATTACATTTAATATCTTCCTGAATTTTGGTTATGTTTTGTGCAATTTTCTTCCCCTCTTCGTTATCTGTTGCAGCTTTTAAAATAACTATCTGTTCTCCTTTTTCATTTTCTGTCCAGATTTCTTTTTTTAATTGATTTTTATTATAAGCAATAATACTATTTGCTGCCTTTACAATATATTGTGTTGAACGGTAATTTTGTTCTAATTTAAATACTTTAAGTTCAGGATAATCCTTCTTAAGATTCAGTATATTCTCAATATTAGCTCCTCTGAAACCATATATGCTCTGTGCATCGTCTCCAACTACTGTAATGTTCTCATTATTTGCAGCCAGTTTTTTTATTATCATATATTGAGCAAAATTGGTATCCTGATATTCATCTACAAGAATATACCTGAAAATTTTCTGATACTTATGCAGAACTTCAGGGAAATCGCGCAGGAGAATATTCATGTTGAGTAATAAATCATCAAAGTCCATAGCAGAAGCTCTTCTGCATTTTTCAGTATAGATTATAAATATGTCACCAAGTCTCTGTCTTTTTTGAGCTGCATCATTTTGAGTTAGTTCTGTATTATTTATGTAATCTTCAGCACTAATTAAATTTGATTTTGCCATTGAAATTCTTCCCAAAACTGTTGATGCTTTATAAATCTTATCATCAAGGTCAAGATTTTTTACAATACTTTTAATAAGCCGTTTAGAATCATCTGTGTCGTATATTGTATAATTACTGGGATATCCAAGACATGCGCCTTCCCGCCTTAATATGCGTGCAAATACCGAATGAAAGGTTCCCAACCATACATTTCTGGCTTCGGTGTTCCCTAGTAAGAGTGCAACTCTTTCTTTCATCTCCTTGGCTGCTTTGTTAGTAAAAGTCAATGCCAAAATGTTAAATGGGTCAACATCCTTAGAAATAAGATAGGCAATTTTATAGGTCAAAGCTCTTGTTTTCCCTGAACCTGCACCGGCTAAAATCAAAATAGGGCCGTCAGTTGTTTCAACAGCTAAACGTTGTTCATTGTTGAGTTCTTTTATAAAATTATTCACAATAAAAAAAATAATAAAAATATTCAAAAGTACATAATAAAATCAGTTCTTTTTTGATTATGGAATAAAATTTAGTAATGTATTGGAAAACAGATTGTTATAATTTTCCTAAAAAAACATTAGATGAATCTTAAAAAAAAATGAAAAAAAAAATATTTATCTTATTGATAATATGAAATAAACTATTACCTTTGCACTCCCAAAATTTTGGATTTTTTTTATTGATAAAATAATTTAAAAAACGCTATAATATGCCAACAATACAACAATTGGTTCGTAAAGGACGAAAAAAATTAACTTATAAAAGTAAGTCGCCTGCACTCGATTCATGTCCCCAAAGAAGAGGTGTTTGTGTGAGGGTATATACTACTACACCAAAGAAACCAAATTCAGCAATGAGAAAAGTGGCAAGAGTAAGATTAACCAACCAGAAAGAAGTAAATACTTATATTCCTGGCGAAGGTCATAACTTGCAGGAACACTCCATAGTTCTTATCCGCGGTGGTCGTGTTAAAGATCTACCTGGTGTAAGATATCATATTGTTCGTGGTGCTTTAGATACATCAGGAGTAGACGGACGTACACAACGCAGGTCAAAATATGGAACAAAGCGACCTAAAGCAAAAGCAGCAAAATAAAATAATTTTTTATATATAAACATATGAGAAAAAGTAAACCAAAAAAACGAATCATATTACCCGACCCAAAATATAAAGATATTTTGGTTACTAAATTTGTTAACAACCTGATGCTTAATGGTAAAAAGAATGTCTCTTATAAAATATTTTATGACGCCATAGAGGTAGTTGAACAAAAAACAAGTGAAAACGGTCTTGAGGTATTTAAAAAAGCACTTAGCAATATAACACCACAGGTTGAGGTTAAAAGTCGCAGGATTGGTGGTGCTACATTTCAGATACCTACAGAAATAAGGCAGGAAAGGAAACAGTCTATAGCAATAAAAAACCTTATTCTATTTTCCAGAAAAAGAAATGAAAAATCAATGTCGAACAAACTAGCTGGAGAAATCGTTTCTGCATTTAAAGAAGAAGGTGGTGCATTTAAGAAAAAAGAAGATACCCATAGAATGGCAGAAGCCAATAAGGCATTCTCTCATTTTAGATTTTAATATGTTACAATATAAAATAATATAATATACATTGTCTAAGGATTTTAAATATATCAGAAACATTGGCATAATGGCTCATATTGATGCGGGTAAAACCACAACTACTGAGCGTATATTATATTATACAGGTATTAATCATCGTATAGGTGAAGTACACGACGGCGCTGCTACTATGGATTGGATGATACAGGAACAGGAAAGAGGTATAACAATAACATCCGCTGCTACTACTACCTACTGGAATTACAATGAACAACAATATAAAATTAATATACTGGATACACCAGGACATGTTGATTTTACTGTTGAAGTTGAACGTTCATTAAGAGTATTGGATGGAGCCATTGCTCTATTCTGCGCTGTTGGAGGTGTAGAAGCTCAATCAGAAACTGTTTGGAGACAAGCCGATAAATACGGCGTTCCAAGAATCGCTTTTGTTAATAAAATGGACAGACCCGGAGCCAATTTCTTTGGCGTTATTAATGAAATGAG
>CAZVOS010000197.1:0-5989 GCA_964628845.1 uncultured Bacteroidales bacterium
ACATTAAGCACATCCCCTCCCCTTCTTTGAATAAGTTCAATATACCCATCCACATATTTGTTAATCAACTCACGCTGCATATTACCAATACCAATTTTTCCTACCGACTGATATGACCTTGTTTCAGGGTTCCAAGTCAGGTGAACATGATTAAAAACAAATGTTTTCTGCAATTCTTCTGGAAATCTACCTCTCACCTTTCCTACAAGATTGAGGTCGCTGATAAATTTATCTGCTGCATCCATTCCAATAATTTCAGATAAGGATTTGCCATAACTTTCCCTTGAAATGTCAACTGCTTGTAAGTCATTATATTTTTCAAGGTTATCGCTGAAGATTTTAAGGGCATTATCAGAGAAGAAGAAATCGAGGAGGATAAAGGCATCTATATCTGTTTTGCCGTTGAGCATTAAATTTTCAACATTACCATACACATCAAAAACGACCCTGCCCAAGCCGGTGCTTAGATTAATTTTACCTTCGGAATAAGTGAAGCAGTTATCCCTGTCGATGCTTACATAATTGCCAGGCATGTTGAACTGCCGAAGTTTTTCCATAGAAGCCACCTTATATTGTCTTCTGGTTTTGTCAAAATACAGGAAGCCATTAGCCGATACAACAGGATAATCGGTGGCTTTTAATTTGGGTTTAAGAAATGCTGAATATAAAGTATCTGACGATTGCATCAACGAAACAAATAGAGGTGTTTTATTTTCATCAGTGATATTTTCAGGTATTGGAATATAAATTTCCATAGGATTAATCTCTGTTGTGAATTGCAACCAATTCACTTCAGTAGAATCGCAGTCATGTTTGATACGTGTGGCACCATTAAAAGTTAAAAATTCTTTACTGGCAGTAAGTATTACTTCTCCATAATAATCGAAGTTTGGGCTTAAGGTAAAATTATTTTCCTTGAGTATTTGTCCTTTAGCATAAGTCTGAACTGTTGTATCCACATCAAGAACATCAAAATATACCAGTTGTTTGCTATCTGTTTCGTCAATATAATCGTAATAGGCATTACCCTGATATTTTTTCCTTGAAGTGATGTTAACATTAGCATTAAACAAAGTATGAAAACGGGTAACCATATTGGCCAGTACCTGTGCATTTTTTAAGGTTTCCATCAGTGCCTTTTTATAGATGGTTACTAAGCCATCGCCAGGGAAGATAGCTGCATCAGCCACCCTGATAATTTTTACATCTTCTGCAAAGATGATATTGTTTTTAAGGTTGTACTTAGCTCTGGGTGATACAAAACGCAATGAATCCTGCTGGGGATGTATCGAGATAAATTCGGACCCTGAGATATCAATATCTGCAATTTCTCTTAAGGACTTGCCTTCCAGTTCTTTATTCTGGTCTTTAACATCAACGGCAAGGTCTATTTCTTCTTTATCCATATACCAGTCGAACTCATCCATAAAGCAGATGTATTGGTTTAAGGGGAATTCCACTTTTGAGCCGCCACCATTGGATTTAAATTCTCCTTTTCTTTGCACAAAATCAATATGTGATTTATAATTTTTAGTTGAAAATGCCAGTTCTGACAGGTCGTATGTTTTCAATCTGAAATCTGCTGTATCAGCATCGAACACATGTTGCTGGAATTTAAACAAACGCGAATCCATTTCAGCATCGCTGAATGCCATGGTACCCTCGCCTGTAAGGTCGCTGGGCGAGAGAGTTATTGAACCATGTAATTTGGATTGCTTGTTATACATCTCGATGGGATTATTAATCTTTGATATTATCATTTTATCCTGATAGGGCAACCATTTTTCATCCACATCTTTGCCTGAAACCTGTGGATATTCAACGGCTGCGAGCTGCTCTTTAAGTTCAAAATCTTGTACTACAGCTCTCATTGAGTCAGGGAAAAAAATAAATTTATCAGATTTAGATACAGAAGCCAGATAAATTAAAGTACCATGCCCTAAGAGTCCTTTATTACTTAAGTTAATAAGGTCGTGATAAGTACCTTTACCACCATAAGCAGGGTAACCAGAAGCTGGCGTTTTTCTTATAAAACCAAGTGAATAATCAGGTTGTACTTTAAGGGGTTCATAAATATCAGGAAAGATATCAGCCGATGCCAGATAGCCCTTAAACTCAAGCCCTTCGGTTGAGAATGTATTCAGACTGTCGATAGTAAATGGCTCGAGATGGAAATAAAATCTATCTTTGGTATAAACACCATTTTGGATATAGCTTTTATTATAATAAACAAAAGCATCCTTCTGACTGTGAAAAATGGGGTAATCATCAAAAGGATGTATTCCCGATTTATTGTTTGGATGGTCTATGAGCAATTCGCCACTGATATCTTCAATAACCGACCTTACTTTGACTAGAGGGTACCGGCCATACTGGTCGGGTTCTTTTGATTTGTCCATTACCTTGAAGCTTAAAGAATCAACAACAGGCATATTAAGCTTAAACTTATCATATTCGAAAGTATATAATTTTCCATAATACTCGAAAAGCCCTGCATTCACCTTACCGTCAAAAGCAAAATCCCTGTTTTTCTTAATGGTTAATTTCTGTTCTTTTGGGTAGATAACCACATTTTGTGAGTCACTTAAGAAAACACGTTCAACACCTCTTAAATTCAGATCAAAATTCAGAAGGTTAATACTTCCATTAACACCTTCATTTACACTGGAATTAAACTGTATCACATCATAATCTACTTTACCTGCTCTTGAATTGATATATTGAATAAGACGGTCCTTAACAATTATATTATCATATTCAAGGTCGTACATCAGAAAACCCATATTGGTCAAATTTATCAATACTATTTTGGCCTGCTCTATAGATACCTTCATGTAAGCAGCCATCTCGGAGAGATGAAATTCCCTCGAGTTTGTTTTAAGTGTATAGTTCAGGATAACAGCTAAGGGGTTAATATCATCCAAAGCTTGAATTTTATCGTAGCGGTACTGAGAAAAATAATTGCTCGATTCAAATTGGGCATTGCTTTCAGAGCCCAGACCTTTAATCATTCTTAAATCAATCTTGGGTTCTTTCATATTCCAGTATAATGCTTCAAAATACATATCCAGATTATGAAATGAATTGAAATACGGACTGTTAGAGATGCCTGTTTTATCTCTCAGAAACGACAATTCTTTTTTATCATCAATATATTTTAACTGAATACTGGGATGATATATGGAATCTTCTTCTATATAAATAGTCACATTGGCATCAGAGGATGAAATTTTATCCTTTGATATCACAAAAGTCATGGAGCCAGCAACAATAAAATCGGCACCCTCTCTTTTAAAAGTAAGATACGCATCGGTATCCTTGTCGCCTGAACCAAACAATCGGGCACCCTGCATGCTAAAGCCCCCCTCATAATTGACATCCTCAAAGATATTTTCTATACGCAACCTTAAATCGTAAGATTTAAATTGGGGATATGATGCTTTTTCGGGAGTAACATTAGCCAGAACCCTTTCGCTGAGCGAACCAAAGAGGGGGTCATCAAAGAAATTTTTATTGTAAAACACCACAGAATCAATCTCATATTTCGAAAACTTAGTTACTATTTCATAATCTTTTATCTCGGCCCATACCATATGCCTTTCGAGCCCTGCCCTTTCCCAGGTAATAATACCGCTTTCGCCTTTCCAGATGTTTTCTAGTGGGTAATATGTGCCTTTAGTATTATAGATAACTGTACTGTCATCATTGGCATAGCCAGTAAGATTTAATGATTTGAAAACAAGGTATGGCACCTCATCATATTTAAGTTCGTACCCACTATTGTCAGCTATCCAATGTGTTGTGGGCGATTTATAAAGCGTGTTGTCTAAAAAAAGCAGTTCACAAAATTCGAGAAATGACATATAATGTCGGCCTCTCGATTTTTCGATAAGATTTTCGAGTACTTTATGAAAAACATTAAAATTGGATTCATTCTGACGGGCATTTTCAAAATTCATTATTGTATTGATATACGTCTTAAAATGAGGGAAAGGCCTCATCTTATTTTCAATCATTCTGTTGCAGTTAGCAATAAAGGTATTCTTTTTTGCATCACTTAATTGTGCCCATATAGGAGTAAAATTTTCAATAAGCAGACGCCCTTCTTTTTTATCTTCCTTTTTTTCAACACCCTCAAAAAAGGCAGTCAGTTCCATAAAAAAGGCCTCATAGTTAGTTGAAAACTTTGAAGTACGCTGTGCATAACTATTAAAAACGAAATAAGAAAAGAAAAATAAAAAAAGTATATATCTTTTCATTTGATGGATTTATATTAGCTAAGTATTATTTACAATTTATATAACTCTAAAGCAGCCCAATTATTTTTTATTAATGATTTTTTTAATTTATAGCTGTGCATATAGGCAAATTTTTCTAAACTGCTCATATCAGAGCTTAAAAAGCCACTTAAAATAAGAACGTCATTCGTTTTCTGCATGAGTGAAAAAGAAGGAATGAAATCCATTAAGATGTTTCTGGTGATGTTAGCAAGAATGACGTCATATGTATGTTGTTTTACCTTTTCAATATCGCCATGAATGACATTTATAAAATCAACATCATTGCGTTCACTATTTTCTAATGCATTATTATAAGACCAAATATCATTGTCCACGGCATCAATAATTGCAGCGTTTTTCATAGCAGCCAGTATAGCCAGTACAGCAGTTCCACAGCCCATATCCAAGACTTTTTTACCATCAAAATCAAGTTCCAGCATCATATCCACAACCATAGAAGTGGTTTCGTGATGGCCTGTACCAAAAGACATTTTGGGTTCAATGATAATATCATATTTAATATCATTTTCAGATGGTTTCGCATGAAAAGGAGCTCTGATACAACAGTTCTTTATGACGACAAGTTCAAAATTGCTTTCCCATATTTCATTCCAGTTCACATCATCTATTATATTTTTATTAAATGTAACAGCAGATTTTATATTTTTAAGGAAAGGACAATTATTAAGCAATAGAGGCGTATAGATATTTTCTGGGATATAGGCCATTAATTTATCTTCCTCTTCCCAGAATCCTTCAAAACCAAGTTCTGATAATTGAGCAATGATAAGGTCAACAGATACATCAACTGCCTTATTTAAGCCAACAACTATTTCAACAAATTTCATTTATTTAGAGTGATTGTATTATTGAAACAAAATCTGGAGCGTTAAGTGATGCGCCACCAATCAATCCACCATCAACATCAGGTTTTGAAAAGAGTTCTGCAGCATTCTTTGCATTGCAACTTCCCCCATATAATATGCTTGTATTCATGGCAATATCATTATTATATTGCTGAGAGATTAACTTCCTTATAAAGCCATGCATCTCCTGTGCTTGTTCAGGTGTGGCTGTAACACCTGTACCAATTGCCCATACGGGCTCATAAGCAATAACGACTTTACAAAAATTGTTTTCAGGCAAACGAAACAAAGTGTTTTTTAATTGGCTGTAAACAATATCATTTTGCATTCCTGCATTACGTTCGTATAGAACTTCTCCGCAACAAAATAGGGGTGTAAGTCCATTATTTAAAGCAGCTTGTACTTTTTCATAAAGAAAATTATCATCTTCATTAAAATAAGCCCTTCTTTCGGAATGCCCAATAATTACATAGGTGCATGCAGCATCTTTAAGCATCTCCGCCGAGACTTCACCTGTATATGCCCCATTAGATTTTGAATGACAATTCTGAGCTGCCAAAGAGATATAAGGGTATGGTTCAATAATTTCAGATACTTTTGTTAAGCATGTAAATGGTGGTGCAATTACCACATGATGCTCCTCTTTCTTTAAGGGGCTGTTGTGTAAGAGTTTTATTATTTCATTAACTAATAAGACTGCTTCGGTGGAGGTTTTATTCATTTTCCAGTTAGCTGCGGCAATTTTTTTTCTCAGGGCAATAATTTTAAAATACTGAATTCTTTTTCTGGGGCCTAAAACACAATAAATGATATAAACAAATATATTAATAAAAACAAAAATAA
>CAZVOS010000198.1:0-5982 GCA_964628845.1 uncultured Bacteroidales bacterium
TTCTACACAATGTTTTGACAACTTTTACCTTAAATCCTTGCGGATTTAAGGAATACAATTAAAAATGCAGCAAGGATGGCTAAAAGTTTTTTCATTTTATAAAAATTTAAAGTTTTTTATTTAATAATTAATTTGTTTTTAAAAAATTCATTGGCTGATTGTATTTCAACAAAATACAGACCTTTAGCTTGATTGATAAAGTTGTAACTGGTGTTTTTTAATCCATTGATATTAAGTTTTTCTGAAAAAATCAATTGTCCTAACATATCATACACAGATACCATACAATCGGCTTCATTAGCACCGTTTAAATCGAAATAAACCATTCCTGACGAAGGATTGGGATATATATTTATATCATTATGATTTATTGTATTAAGAATGTTGTTTTCTGCCGTTAAGTCCTGAAATTTCAGAATTGAATTAATAAGACCATTTTGGTCGTAATTGCCTACCCATCCTTTTTGCTGACTGGCAAAGCCAAGGCCTAAGCATTGAATATTGGAACCTAATGGTTGTAAAATGGGGTCGGTAAAATCTGTCCATGTTAAACCACCATTATTGCTGTAAGCCACTCCTGTAAGTGTTGATATATCAGGTGAGGTGGCTACAAACATATTAGCAGAGCCGGGTACATAGCACATAGAAAATTCATAGAAAGGACCTGTAGGGCTATACGCATTCCAGTTAGCGCCGCCATCAGTTGTATATTTCCATGCCCATGTATTGCTCGCTGTAGTATAAGCAGCACAAATGATATAGTTTTCGCTGGATGCATAAATTTTATTGCTGCCATATACTGCTGATGTAAAAGGAGCTGTAGGTGTTACCGTCCAAGTGGCACCATAATTAGTAGTTCTTAGTACACGTCCATGGTCTGTCATAATAAATCCCACACCACCGGGTACAACAGCCATACAATCATGACCATTATATCCATATTCGCTTGCAGGTACTGGTGCAGGTGCATTGACATTTGGTGTCCATGTGGCCCCTCCATCGTTAGTGGTATAAATTTCAAAAACGCCATTGAGTGGGTCGCCATGGCAAAAGCCATTGAGTGTATCCCAAAATCTTACACCATTGGTAAAAGAAGTAGCTCCGTTAAACATTGCTGTTTTCTTTACCCATGAAGTGCCGCCATCAGATGTTTCCCACATAGACGTTGCAGACGAAACAGTATCCATAACAACAACAAAAGCACTTGAATAGGTGCGTGCCCCTAAAACATAAGGCATTTCTGTAGCTCCCAACTGTGTAAAATGACCGGCTGTCCATGTAGCTCCACCATTATTAGTTCTTGAAAAGACTTTAAGTTCAGCCCCAGAACCCGAACCATTAAAACCCTTTACCCATACAACATTTTCATCCACAACAGAAACCTGGTCCACACCAATAGCTGTGGGGAGGTCTGTAAAGTTTGTATTTTGCTGTATCCATACAGCTTGAGCCATCTGACTTTTTACTATTAAAAGTATTGCAGCCAGAAATAGTAATTTTTTTAACATTGTTTTTTTTAATTTGGTTTATAATATTTTCATTGTTGAGTACAAAATTAATCATTTTAATAATATTATTTTATCATTCATATTAACTTCATTAATTTTTATTTCAATAATATAAATACCATTATCAAATTTGTGTAGATTTATTGTTTTGTTAAATGAATTATTATGTACCGCTAAAGTTTCTTCAAAAATCAGTTTTCCAATCAAATCCCTTATCCTCACATCAATGTATGGTGTTTCAACATCCTCACAGTTAATTTGTAGCAAACCATTTGTGGGATTAGGAAAGATGCTGTATTTTGAAGAAGCTGTAAAGGATTCTATATTTACATTAACAGCCGTAAAAGGAGGTGACATTGCAGAACAATTATTAATACTAACTTCAACAGTATAATCACCGTTTTGAGTGGGTGTATAATTTTGTGAAGTGGCACTGGGAATGATTGTGCCATTATAATACCATTGATTTCCAACGGCATAATTTGAGGATAATACTCCGTAACTTTCACTTATAACAGGTGTGGGTACTGGGTTAACAGTAATAAGAACCGAGTCCGTATTACTACATCCATACGCATCAGTAACATACACAAAAAAAATAGTGGTATGCATAAGTGGTACCGTTACAGGGCTATTGCTAAAGGGGTTATCAAGTAAAGCTGAGGGTTGCCAAATATAGGTCAGGCCTCCGTTTGCACAGAGGACTACACTATCACCTTCACAAACCGACTGATTGCCACTGGTATTTATTGGGGGCATTTGATTAACTATTATAATAGTTTGTGCCGTATTATAACAATTGCCTGTAAAAGATACCGTAACAGTATAAGTTGTTGTAACAGTAGGAGCGGCAACGGGAGTCTGAATATTGGCATTATTAAGTGAATTTGCAGGAGACCATTGGTATGAAATAGCACCTGATGCATTAGCTGCTATATTGCTTGTTTCTCCAATGCAAATGGTGTCGTTTTGAGAAATCATCACATTGGGCGGCTGGGTTATGCTTATACTAATATCATCGCTTGCAGTGCATCCGTTTTTATCTGTAACCAGCAATGTATATGTGATTTGATTTGTTGGGGTAGCTATTGGATGGGCAAGTGTATCATAATTTAAATAGCTTGCAGGTGTCCATTTGTAAAAATAGGGTGTTGTGCCTCCGGTAGCCACAGTTGTTGCACCAAGTGTAATTTGATTGCCCGAACACACATTGTGATTATTTCCAGCAAAAGCTGCCAAAACACTAGGGTTAATTATATTTACAGTTGTTGAATCCTTACATCCACTCGCATCGGTAATAATCACTTTATAAGTTCCCTGTGCAAGGTTGAAAGCAGTATCGTTATTCTGCACAGGTGTGGTAAGCCATACATAATTAAACGGAGGCGTTCCTCCTGAAGCAAGTGCTGCTGCAAAACCATCATCAAAATCATGACATGTAATATGTGAAACAGAAGTATTGATATTCATGGATTGTGGCTCGTTAATAACTATCTGACGGCTTGCTCCACAACCCACGTCGTCGCTTACCGAAACAGTATAAGTGCCGGCACTTAGATTTACCACAGTATCATTAGTACTGATATTGGGCACCCATGTGTAAGTAAAAGGAGGTGTTCCTCCGTCAGGAATGACAATGATAGAGCCATCGTTTTCGCCATGACAACTGACATCTGTTTTAATAATCTGAGCCGACATCGGGCAAATTTTAGCCGTAAACACATCATAGTCGCCATAGCCAGTAACATTTATGCTTCCGAATGTGGTTGTCTGGTTATAAAATGTGCCTGTTCCATATATATTGCCAAAAGTATCCACAGCAATGCCGTTACCAACATCATCGTAAAGCCCTCCCCCATCTATTACCCAGAGGGTATTGCCACTGGTATCTGTTTTGACTACAAACATATCCTGACTGTTGGTAGCACTGCTTAGAGAGATGGTATCAAAAATGGCATTTACAGCATAAGCACCTGTAAAATATAGGGCATCGTAATATTTGTTGCATTTTATACTTGTTGTATAGTCGAGATAAGTACCACCAAAATTTTTGACCCATTGTCTGTTGCCATCAGTATTCAATTTCAATAAAAAAATATCATAACTTCCATTACTTGTAAGATTGGTATTTTGAAAGCTGGCTTCAATTTCGAAACGGCCTGTTATATAGCAATTACCTGAAATATCCAAAACGGCTGCATGACCATAGTCTGTATTGGGCCCTCCGTAAGCTTTAGCCCATGACAATGTACCAGAGTTATCATATTTGGCAACAAAAATATCCCCCCCGCCTGCGCTGGTAAGTTGTGTGGTACCAAATGTGGCGGTTTGTTCGAAATAGCCCGTAATAAGTAAAGCATTATCTTGTAATGCTATGCCGTATGCCCTGTCGAGACTGCTGCCTCCCCCTTTTCTTGCCCACTGACAGGTGCCTGTGCTGTTGTATTTTGCCACAAATGCATCAAGTCCACCAGTAGCAGACAAGCTTATACCACCTGGATTGGATTTAAAGGTTGCCGTATTACGAAAATAGCCGGTAATATATGTATTGCCACTAGCATCAACTGCAATGCCTGCACCTTCGGCATCACCAGTAACACTCACGCTTTTAGCCCACACCAGATTGCCATTACTGCCATTATATTTGGCAATAAATACATCTTTACCATTTGAGCTTGTAAAACTTGTACCTGTTGCAAATGTACAGCTTCCCGAAAAATATCCTGTAACATAACAATTGCCATCAGCATCAACAGCTATAGCCGTGCCTTCGTCAACGCTTGTGCCAGCAGCTTTTTTTGCCCACTGAACATTGCCCGATGCATTATATTTTACCACAAAAATATCTTTTTGTCCCGTATTTGTAAGCTGGGTAGTACCAAAATTAGCTGTACCTTCGTAAGAACCAGTTACAAACACATTGCCTGTCAAATCAGTAGCAACACCATAAGCATAATCAATAGAGGTACCTCCGGCAGGTTTCACCCACGACCATTGTTGTCCATTAATAATTTGAATATAAATAAACAACAACAAAATAAGGAAATTTAAACGTTTCATAATTTTAACAATAAGCACTAATAATTTTATTAACTATAACAACCCCAACTCTAATTGTGCTGCTTCCGACATCATATCGGCGTTCCATTCTGGTTCGAAAACCAATTCTACATGACAGAAATTTACGCCCTCCAGAGCCGCTACCTTGTCCCTGACCTCAATGGGTAAACTCTCAGCAACAGGACAATTGGGACTTGTAAGAGTCATAACTATGCTTACATTGTTTAATTCGTCTGATTTTATCTCATAAATTAAACCCATTTCATAGATATTTACAGGAATTTCGGGGTCGTATATTGTTTTTAACACATCAACAATACGGCCTTCGAGAGCTGATAATGGCTGGTTGTTTTCCATAATATTTTTTTTAATAAATGTAAATCTACAAATTTTTTTTCAAATAGACTGATATAAATATAATTTTTTCAGAATGTGTTGTATTTTTGCAAAGTATGATTTATATTGCATCATCAAACAAAAAAAATGTCTTATAATTTTTTTAAAACTAAAGTTATTTCTATCGGAGATTTAGCACTTGGGGGAAATCATCCTGTGCGTGTTCAATCGATGCTTAACACCCCTACGCTTGATACAGAAAAGTGTGTAGCACAATCTATTAAACTTATTGAAGCAGGATGTGAATACATACGTATTACCGCACCTGGTATGTCGGAAGCTGAAAATATACTAAATATAAAGAAAATATTAAAACAAAAAAGTTTTAATACTCCAATTATAGCCGATGTTCATTACAATGCTAAAATAGCTGAATATTGTGCAAGATATCTGGAAAAAGTACGTATCAATCCAGGTAATTATGCAGATAAAAAAATATTAAAAAAGATAAGCTATACAGATATTGATTATTACTCAGAACTTGAACGTATTGCAAAGCGATTAAGCCCTTTACTTAAAATATGCAAAGAATACGGCACCGCTATACGTATTGGCACCAACCATGGTTCATTGTCGGACAGGATAAAAAACCGTTATGGGGATACGCCAGCAGGTATGGTTGAAGCCACCATGGAATTTATCCGAATTTGTAATGATTTTGGTTTTAATAATCTTGTCGTTTCACTTAAAGCAAGCAATCCCGTCATTATGATTGAAGCCAACCGCCTTCTGGTAAAACAAATGTGCAAAGAAAATTTGTGTTTCCCCATACATTTAGGAGTAACCGAAGCAGGTGAAGGTGAAGACGGGCGTATTAAATCTGCACTGGGCATAGGTACGCTGCTTAGCGAAGGCATAGGAAATACCATACGGGTATCTCTTACCGAAAACCCTGTTTATGAAATACCTTTTGCTAAAGAAATTGTAAAAATATTTAAAAACAAGCAGAACTTTATTAAGTCAACTGATGTTACTAATAACTTTGTATCCCTTATAGATGTTGAACTACAAGAGAATT
>CAZVOS010000199.1:0-5981 GCA_964628845.1 uncultured Bacteroidales bacterium
AGTCCACACAAAGCTGGTAGCGGCATGGTTGGTGGTAACACTTGTCCAGGTTACACCATTGTCGAGAGAATAATCAATGCTATAAAGAGTAACTCCCGACTGGTTCCATGTGATGGTTTGTTGTGTACAGCCCGCCCAAATTTCACCCCCGTTAGGAGCTGTTACCGTAATACTTTGTGATAATAATGAAGCTGTAAAATTTAATGTTAATAAGATTAAAATTAATTTTTTCATAATGTTGTATATTAATTAATTGGCTTTTTTAAATTTTTGTAAAAATAATAATTATTGCTTGAAACCCAAGCAATTTTAACAAAGTCTTTTTTGAAAACTAATAAGTAAAAAAACTTAATTTTGCCATTCAATATAATCAAAAAAAAATCAATATGAAAAGAAAAAAAATATATGATATTTTAAAAACAGAATCAGAATTTATAGGACAGAAAATAAAAGTAGAGGCTTGGGTACGCACCAACAGGGGCAGTAAGAATGTGGCTTTTATTGCTCTTAATGATGGTTCAATAATGCAGAATTTGCAGATAGTTGTTGATAAGGAAAAATTTGATGAAAACCTGTTAAAAGATATTACAACGGGTTCTTGTATTGCAGTTAACGGCAGTTTGGTAAAATCGGCAGGAGAGGGGCAAACTGTAGAATTACTTGCTGAGGATATCAAACTATACGGTTCTGCCGATGCACAAACCTACCAATTACAGAAGAAAGGACACACTTTAGAATATTTACGTGAAAATGCCCATCTGCGAATGCGTACCAATACTTTTGGAGCCGTTTTCCGTATCAGACACGCTCTGGCGTATGCCATTCATAAGTTCTATAATGATAAAGGTTTTTTCTGGCTGCATACCCCCATAATTACAGCCAGCGACTGCGAAGGGGCAGGTTCTATGTTTAGTGTTACCACACTGGACTTATTAAAAGTGCCCAAAACTGAAACTGGTGCGGTTGATTTTAGCAAGGACTTTTTTGGCAAACCAACCCATTTAACTGTATCCGGACAGCTCGAGGGTGAGCTTGGTGCTTTGGCTTTAGGACTCATATATACCTTCGGACCCACTTTCAGAGCCGAAAATTCCAATACCAGCCGCCACCTGTCGGAATTCTGGATGATAGAACCAGAAATGGCTTTTTATGATATTACGGACAATATGGATTTGGCCGAAGAATTTCTGCAATATCTTTTAAAATATGTGCTTGCTCATTGCTTAGACGATTTGGAATTTCTTAATAAAATGTATGACAATACTTTGATACAACGCTTAAAAGATGTATCAGAAACAAAATTTGAGCGATTAACATATACAGAAGCCATCGACATATTAATGAAGGCAGAGCAGAAATTTGAATTTTCCGTATCATGGGGTATTGATTTGCAATCGGAGCACGAACGCTATTTAGTCGAAAAACACTTTAAAAAACCCGTCATCCTTACAGATTATCCTAAAGATATTAAGGCATTTTACATGAAGCAAAATGATGATGGTAAAACCGTGAGGGCTATGGATGTGTTGTTTCCGACTATAGGGGAGATTATTGGTGGCTCACAAAGAGAAGAGGATTACAACAAGCTTTATAAGCGTATCAAAGAAATGGATATGGACGAAAAGTCCTTATGGTGGTATCTCGAAACCAGACTTTATGGTACAGCTCCTCACAGCGGATTTGGTCTGGGCTTTGAACGGCTGATGCTTTTTGTTACAGCAATGTCTAATATCAGGGATGTTATCCCCTTCCCACGTGCCCCACTAACAGCCGAATTCTAAAATTAAATTAAAAATATATTGCAAAAGCTTCTTTTTTATATTATCTTGCATTAAAATTTATAAGTCATGTTAAAGCAAAGTTTACAACAGAAAATCTTGCAAAAATTATCCCCTCAGCAAATACAGTTGATGAAGCTTTTGCAATTACCAACGCTTGCTTTGGAGCAACGCATCAAACAGGAAATAGAAGAAAATCCCGCTTTGGAAGAAGGTAAAGATGATGATGATGATTTGGATTATGATGAATTAGAGCAGGAAGAGGATATCATGGATATCGTTGACGATGATAAAGTGGATGAAAACATAAGTATAGACTCTTTGGACGATTACAGCGATTATTTCGAAGATAATGAAATTCCCAATTATAAATTAAACATCAGCAATACCAGCCCTGATGAAGAACGCAAAGAAGCTCCCAATGCTATCGGTGTTAGTTTTCATGACTATCTGCTCGAACAACTGGGTTTAAGAGTAAATGACGATAAACAATATATTATCGGATTACAACTCATTGGCTCATTAGATGATACGGGCTATCTGCAACGCGATATAGAGGCCATTGTTGATGACCTGGCTTTTACTCAGAATATCACTGCTACTGCTGATGAAGTGAATGAAATGATTCATATTATTCAGGAATTTGACCCACCAGGTGTGGGAGCACGAAATCTTAAGGAATGTCTGCTGCTTCAACTGAAAAGAAAAATGGAAACCGATAAGTCAGGCACCATTAATAATGCACGGCTTATTATAGAAAATAATTTCGATGATTTTACAAAAAAACATTACGACAAGATTATTAAAAAACATAATTTTTCGGAAGATACTATTAAAAAAGCTTATGAAGAAATTCTGAAACTGAATCCAAAACCAGGAAACAGCCATGCAGGACAAGAAAAATCCCTGCATTATATTACACCCGATTTTATCATCAGAAGCGATGATACGGGCTTAACTCTGACACTCAATTCAAGAAATGCACCTGAATTGCATATCAACAGAAATTATGGTGAGATTTACGAGAACTATCTGAAAAATAAAAAAGCTTCAAGCGAAAATGAAAAAGATGCCATTATGTTTATTAAGCATAAAATGGATTCAGCAAAGTGGTTTATTGATGCCATACAACAAAGACAACATACACTTATGGTAACCATGAAAGCCATCATGGATTATCAAAGAGAATTTTTCGAAACAGGCGATAGGGCTAAGATGAAACCAATGATTTTAAAGGATATTGCTGATAAGGTAGGTCTGGATATATCAACAGTATCAAGAGTCAACAACAGTAAATATGTTGAAACACCCTATGGTATATTCTTATTGAAGGATTTTTTTTCAGAATCCTTACAGACATCAAGTGGTGAAGAAGTGTCAACTATTGAAGTAAAAAAGATACTTAAGGACTGCGTAATTGCTGAAGATAAAAAAAAGCCACTTACCGATGAAGAACTGGTAGGTATTCTTAAACAAAAGGGTTATAATATAGCACGCCGTACTGTTGCAAAATACAGAGAACAGCTTGACATACCGGTTGCACGTATGCGAAAAGAGTTGTAAAACTTATGGAACGAAAAATTGCCCAATTTATTTCTTATATCTTTCATCCCCTTTTAATGCCTACTTATGGTTTAGCACTATTGTTTAAGATTAAAACGTATTTTTTCTTTGCCATTCCTCATGACGCCAAAATAGCTATTGTGGTTATAGTCTTTTTAAATACTGCCCTCATGCCTGCACTTTTTTTTCTGTTCCTCAAATTCAGGAAAGTGATTAGCAATCTGAAAATGGAAAATAAAAATGAAAGAATAATACCCTTTATTGTTACAGCAATTTTTTATTATGGTACCTATTACATTCTCCGAAAATTTAATCTGCCCCCACTTGTATATTACCTCATCTTTGGTTCATTCAGTCTTATAATTATCTCACTGATTATCAATTTCTGGTGGAAGATTTCCATTCATACCTTAGCCATAGGTGGGTTGACAGGTGCTTATATCAGTATTGGCTTTTATCTTTCGCTGAATTTTATCCTGCCAGTTGCTTTATTTGTTTTGCTTGCCGGAAGTATCGGGTTTGCCAGGTTAAAACTCTTGGCCCATACCCCTGCTCAGGTTTATGCTGGTTTTTTAACAGGTGCTCTTTTTATGGGTTCATTATTTTATGTTCTTTCCTTATAATTTTTAAATAATACCAAGGATACCATGAATACAAGAATATATTTTTGGATTGTTTTGTTAATGATGGTTAAAGCTCTATCAGCACAAGATTTGCCTGATTTCCAGTGGTGGACTGATGCACATAACTGGGATGGTGTAACACACTGGAGCAGGTATATCATCCGTTCACCTGGCTATATGGGGCCTAATGCCTTACCTATTCCGTTGGTCAATAATGCCAGGGTGGACAGTAACATTGAATTTGAAAGCGCATTTGAATACCATAGGGGGCGTGGCGAGATGGCTTATAACCCCTATTTAAATTTAACCATACCTGCCGCTAAAGAAAAAGTAGCCCTCAGTTTTATTTACCGCCCTTTCGAGTATTACGAAACAGAAGAGTTTATCAGGTATGAACGCTACGGGCGTAACCAAAGTTGTAAGGGCTTTGCAAAAGGCGATTTATATGTGGGCACAATTGTTCACATACTCAATCAGGAAAAACATTTTTTTGATGGAAACCTTGACATTTTTTTGAAAACTACAACTGGTAAAGACCTCGCAAATGCAAGACATATTGATGCCCCAGCTTATTATTTCGACCTTAACCTGGGTAAAAAAATTTATGAAAGTACTCACCTTATTAAACAAATATCTTTTTATTCAATGTTGGGCATGTATGTCTGGCAAGCCGATTTCAATAACAACAGACAAAATGATGCGTACCTTTATGGCTTAAAAATGAATATTGATTTTGGATTTTTAAATATGGACATGACCTATTCTGGCTATTCGGGATATATGAACCTCAGAGATAAACCAATGGCTTTAAGGTATAATATCTCAAAAAAACTTAAAAATTCATATTTTTATATCAGTTACCAGGATGGTTTAAGAGATATTATTTACAATTCATTCCGCTTGGGTTTTAATTATAGTTTTAAGTAAAAAATATTATTATGAGCAATCCCTTTAATATCAAATCAACAGAAAACCTAAAAGAAATAGCCAACAGAATACGTATTAATGTGGTCAGAAGTTTGACAGAAGCTGGTTCGGGGCATCTGGGTGGATCATTGGGACTGGCTGATATTTTTACGTATTTATTTTTTTACGAGATGACTTATCATCCGAAAAATGCTGACTGGGAAGGGCGGGACAAACTTATATTATCCATTGGTCATGTGGCACCTGTATTATATGCTGCTTTAGCCGAAGCAGGTTTTTTCGATACTCGCGAGTTGTTGACTTTAAGAAAAATAGGTTCCCGTTTACAGGGGCATCCTGGAAGGGATAAAGGCCTGCCAGGCATCGAAATCTCATCGGGTTCTTTAGGTCAGGGTTTATCTGTGGGGGTTGGCTTGGCGCTTTCTTATAAATATGATAATCTTCCCAACAAAACTTATGTCATCATGGGCGATGGCGAATTACAAGAGGGTTCTGTATGGGAAGCTGCCATGAGTGCTGCTCATCATAAACTTGATAATTTAATTGCCATTGTTGACAGAAACAATAAACAAATTGACGGCGACACTTCAGATGTGATGAATCTTGAACCCTTACAGCAGAAATGGGAGGCATTCGGCTGGCATGTAGTTCAGTGCGATGGCAATGATTTTAACAGTATCGGTGATGCTTTCAAATCAGTACAGAAAGTCAGTAATAAGCCGCACATTATAATTGCCAACACCAAGATGGGGAAAGGCATTAAAAGTATAGAAAATGATTACAAATGGCATGGCAGAGTGCCTTCAATAGAGCAAGCAGATGTTTTTAAGAGGGAGCTGAACGGATAAATACAAATGTAGTTGATTTTGACCAAAAATTTGCCTGTGTTGCATATTTTGTGACGAAATGCACTGGAATTAATATATTTTCAGCAAACAGTTGCAGACGCTCGCCTCCAGACGGATGCAAAATAGCAACAAACAGTGCCCTATCCACCGCCTAGTAAGGGCTTCAGCTTCTTACACTGCACGTTCAAAACCAATTGGTAAAAACAGTCAGGTTCATCGTTTTTTTTAAACACTTATAAATT
>CAZVOS010000200.1:0-5961 GCA_964628845.1 uncultured Bacteroidales bacterium
CGGGTATTGTTGAATCTTGCATACAAGGCATCTTAGATAGTATTGTGGTCAATGCCAACAATCCCAACAAATTAAATCCACCCTACTATTTATCTCCTGAAATTGTTGAAATAGAAGGCAAAAAGGTCATTGTCATTTACGTGCCTGAAAGTTCGCAGGTTCATTCTACAGCAGGAAAAATATATGATCGTAATCAAGACGGGGACTTTGATATTACAAATAATCCTGCTCAGGTTACACAACTATATCTTCGCAAACAAAACACTTATTCCGAAAACCGTGTTTATCCTTTCGTAAGCATTAGTGATTTTAAGTCCGGGCTTTTCGACAGAGTTCGTTCATTGGTCAGAAACCAGCGACCTACTCATCCCTGGCTTGAGCTTAGTAATGAAAATTTATTGAAATCGGCTGGTCTTTATAAAAAGGATATGTTAACTGGTTTAGAAGGTTATTCTCTTGCTTGTGTTTTGCTTTTAGGTAGTGATGAATTGATTTTAAATGTACTACCCCACTTTAAAACAGATGCCTTGCTCAGAATAAATAATACTGATCGTTATGATGATAGAGACGATATCCGTGTTAACCTTATTGAAAGCTATGAACGACTGATGGGCTTTGTAGCCAAACACTTGGCTGATAAATTTTATTTAGAGGGCAGCCAGCGTATAAACCTTAGAGAAGTTATTTTCAGGGAAATAGTTGGTAATTTGCTCATCCACCGTGAGTTTACAAATGCTTACCCTGCCAAACTGATTATTGAAAAAGATAAAGTTGTTACTGAAAATTGGAACAAACCTCACGGTATGGGCAATATTGACCCTTCAAATTTTTCACCTTTTCCAAAGAATCCCATGATTGCCAGCTTTTTTAAAGAAATTGGTTGGGTTGATGAATTGGGTTCAGGTATCAGAAACACTTACAAATACTGTGGGCTCTATACGCCCGGTGCAGTACCTGAATTTTTAGAAGGAGATGTTTTCAAAACAATTATTCCCATAAATAAAAGTACTACCCTAACAACTACCCAAACTACTACCCTAACAACTACCCTAACAAATGATGAACGTATTCTGAGCTTATTGCGGGAAAAACCCAATTTAACGAGAAAACAAATTGCTATTTTTCTGGGTGACATTACTGAGTACGGTGTGAAGTATCATTTAGAAAAGTTAAAAAATGATGGTAAAATTGTTCGTATAGGAGCTACTTTTGGTGGTAAATGGATAGTAAAAGATTGAATCAATCATTAAAAAATTCATTTGTTAAACAAAATTAATTAAAATATAAAATGAATATTGATGCAATAATCAGGGAAGCACAAAATCTACTTTCAACAAATTCTGAATGGGTGGAACGATATGATGGATACGCAAAAAATTTGCTTTCAAATATTGATGTTATCAGATCAAATAGAAGTAAATTTAATGAATTTCCACCACTATATTTCTATATTTCAACTACAAATGCAAAAAATGCAAAATCGAAGTTGTTATTAGATGTTAGATACCGTGGGCAAAGTGTAGCAACATTAAAGACAAACAACGATAGTATCACCTTATCTACAAAAGAGCAGGATGACAAAAACCTGCGTGATTTTAATTGTAACATTAAATTAAATGACATTGCATGGCAAGATACTCTCTCAAGTAAATTCAGAATATTTTTCAAGAATAGAGACTATTCACGTAATTTTAATGATAAAAACAAAAAAAATGAAGAACATAATGTTGAAAATTTACTTTTATCAGAATTTTCAAAAAGAAAGAGCAATAATAAACATTTAACTGGTATTCAACCAATTAAAATTTGCGGTAATAGATTTGGAATGCCAACACCTATAAGTGCAAGCAACCACAAAGCATTAAAATATTCCAAACAGTATGGTGGGGGAATTGATATATTTGCGAGAACAGGGAAAGGACGTGCTACATATTTGACCGTCATTGAGGTTAAAGACGAGAACAATTATAAAGAACCGCCCATCGTTGCACTAAAACAGGGCATTCAATATGCAGTGTTTATCCGTGAACTTTTACGCTCAGATTGCGGAAATAATTGGTATAAAATATTTGGATTTACGGGTCCAATTCCTAAAAACCTAACAATTCGTGCAGCTTGTGCTATGCCTGATGATTATTCAGATAACTCATTTGCAAAGCAGACCTTTTTAATCGGTAATGATAAAATTGAATGCCATTTTATTTATTTCAAATACGATGAAAAAAATATAACTGATTTTCAAACCTCTTTATAAAAAATGAAACTAACAATACATAGAGGCATCAATCAAATCGGCGGTTGCATAACAGAAATTGCAACTGATAATACCCGTATATTAATTGATTTGGGGCAGAACCTTCCTGATGGCGAGGGTAAAGTTGATGATAGGCTTGCAAATCCTGAGGCTGTTGAAAAGCTCACAAAAGGCATTGACGCCATCTTTTACACCCATTACCATGGTGACCATCTCGGCTTATTTAATAGCGTACCAGAGGGTATTCCTCAATATTTAGGTGCTGTGGCTAAAAGAGTAGAGCTTTGCAAACAGAACAGGCTGGCACTTATACCCGGACAATCAGAAAAATTCAAGAGAAACATACAAATCATTAATTCCATGCCCACTCTTGAAGCTGAAAAAACGGTTCAAATAGGTGATATTAGCGTAACGCCTTATTGGGTTTGCCATTCAGCTTACGAAGCTTTTATGTTTGTTATTGAAGCCAATGGCTACCGCATACTCCACACAGGCGATTTCAGAGAACATGGCTACCTTGGCAAGGGTTTAATACCCACCATTAAAAAGCTGATACTGCCTAAAGGCAAAATTGATTTCCTGATTACTGAAGGCACCATGCTGTCGCGTCTTGATGAAAGAGTACGAAATGAAAATGAGATTCAGCAAGAAATAAAAAAGCTGATGAAACAACACAAATATGTGTTTGTTCTCTGCTCTTCAACCGATTTGGAACGACTAGCTTCATATCACGCCGCTAATAAAGCGATGCGTAACAGACCTTTTGTGTGCGATGATTATCAGAAAGACGTTTTAAGTATCTTTTCAGAAACAGCCGGCAAAGAGTCTCCTCTTTTTAATTTTGGAACTGTGTATAATTTTTGGGAAGCCAACAACAAATTAGTCAACTGGATGAAAAATTCCGGTTTTTGTATGTTGGTCCGTGCCACAGAAAAATACAACAACTATCTAAATATTCTACTTCCCATGCTAGAAAAGGAGCAAACACTCCTTATTTATTCCATGTGGAAGGAATACCTTGAGCCCAAAAGCCGTCACGCCAAAAAGGACTACCTCGATTTTGCAGCCCGTTTCCCGAAAGTCGAAAAACTACACACCAGCGGCCATGCTTCAGCAGAATGCCTTGCTGAAGTGTGTAATCTTGTAAATCCTACGCATGGCATTATCCCTATCCACAGCGAAGACTCAGAACAATACAAGCAATTGCCTATAAGGGATGATCTAAAAAAACGAATTATTACTTCATCAATTGAAATTGATGGGGTTAGAATTGAAATTAATCATTCAAAATAAAATAATATTAACAATTAATTAAAACAAACATGAAAACAAAAAATCGTCGAACTAAATATCGTGGATTACTTATCGGATTAGGGATTTTCCTCTTTTCATTAATCTTTATATCCGCTTCTGTGTTTTTTAAAATTTTTGAATTTGAAATTTTACCTTCACAATTCTTTGGGGCTCTGATTGGCGTTGTTATTACAGCAATTATTACAGTTCTCCTACTTCAAGGGCAAACCACTATCGAAGAAAAAAAAGAAAAGAATGTTAAAGTTTTTGAAGAAAAAACAAATAGATATAATGCTTTTATTGAAGAGTTGTGGAAAATATGGGAAGACAGGAAAATTTCACTTGACGAATTGAATAAGATTATGAAAATGTTCTGTAAAGATATAATCCTTTTTACTTCAACTGAAAATGCAAAATTAATTATCGGGTACCTTAATCAAATTGCAGAGAGCTCTGAGTTAAATGAACTTGATGAAAGTAATACCAATAAAAATCAGTACAGTATTGAAGACATTATTTACGAAATAGTTAATATATTATCAAATGAATTGGACTTAGGTGGAAATTTTGATGATAATGCAAAAAAGGACCTGAGAAAACTTAGTGAAAAAATTGATGAGCTACGTGATAAACAAAATAAGAAAGAAATTGAAAAATTGAAAACTGAAGAAGAAAATAAAAAAATTGAAGAAGAGAAAGAATTGAATAAAAAAGTAATTGAAGAATATAAAGAGAAATTCTTTAATGAAATAAATTCTGTTTTCTCAAATTCGGGTATTGATTTCGATAAAGTTTTAATCGACAAATGGTCAGGTGGTGGTGAAAATAGTGTTTACTTGTGGGCTGAAATTAAAGATTCCCCTTTTTGGCTTGTAATGGGACCATTTTTAAAAGACCCTGAATCTGGCCGAGATTCATTTATTTCATTATATTCCTACTTCTGGGATCATCGCTATTTGGACAAATATAGACTTCGCTCTAAAGGCATTTGGAAAGATTTATTATATGGTAAAAAACAAACTAAGATTATTAACTTTAATGACTTTTCTTCAATTAAGGAATATATTGAGAGTTGTAATAACGGTGATTCATTAGCAATTAAGTTGGCAAACGAATCGGTAGATTTTGTAAAAAATTGGGGTTTTGATGGAAAAAGTATTTTTGATATTATTAACGAGCACAAACAAGCTTAATTAAGCTCTATGTTATGAAAAAAATTGAAGATGGTATTATTTGCGAAGATGAATACAAAGATTCAAATTTAAAAATACTTTGGATTCTAAAAGAAGGAAATGTTGCTGAAGCTGATGAGGATATAAAACGAGATATTTGTGAAGAAATTAGGAATGAATATCATTTGAAAAATGCACTTTCAATACCAACCTTTCGCAAAATGATTTACGCTACTTATGGGATACTTCATTCTGATGTAGAGTGGAACAATGTGCCTTATGCAAATGAATTAAATGCATATAATGTCTTAAAAAAAGTTGCATATATAAACATTAATAAAATGCCTGGAAAAGGTACAGCTATATACTCTGTAATAAAAGATGCTTATGAAGAAAATGAAGAACTCTTGATAAGCCAGATTAAAGAATTCAACCCCAACATTATTATTTTTGGAAACACACTACACTTCTTTAATAATGAAAAACTGCAATCTATCGGTTGGAATTATTTAAATACCACCAAAATGTGTTATGACTATAACAATGAAAGTAAATCTACTGCATTTTATCTGATGAGTAATGACAGGCTTATCATAAATGCCTACCATCCAGCTTATCCGAGAATCTCCAATTATCAATACTGGTTAGAAATTAAAACTGCTGTTCATATCTGGATTGAAAAAATGAAGTCTAAATCATGAATAAAATTTTGATAGTATTATACTTCATAATTACATCTTTTGTGGTTAATTCTCAAACCACTGACTCAATCTCCATCTGCGCCGATAGACCCGGCATGGCAACTTCATCCTATATTTTACCTCACTACACTTTGCAAGCGGAAACAGGTTTTTCGTATGAAAAAATGACGTTTAACAATGAGTTATTCGAAAACTACCTGTTTAACACCACTCTAGTCAGGTATGGCATCACCCGATTTGCAGAATTACGTTTGCAGGGTGATTATGCCAGGGTTAAATCACTTCAGTTTAAAGTGGATGGTCTTAATCCATTTATTATTGGCTCTAAAGTTTTACTTTGTGAGGGCAACAAATATTTTTCCACAAGCTCATTACTTTTAAATCTTACTTTGCCATATTTTGGCAGAAAAGATTTTGTACCAGATAATATTGCACCCTCACTCTACTTTCTTATGGAAAGAAATTTTGGAGATAATTTGAATGTTTGTTTCAATTTGGGTCTTGAGTACGATGGTGATACACCTACTCCTTCCGAATTCGC
>CAZVOS010000201.1:0-5937 GCA_964628845.1 uncultured Bacteroidales bacterium
TTTTATGAAAAAAAATCTACTATTTATCAGCTTGCTTACTCTTGCATTAATGTTTGTTTTTAATGCCTGTAATAAAAATGAAGAACCCGCTCCTACCCCAACGCCTACCCCTACTAATCAATACCTGAGCGGTCTGGGTGACCATATAGGGTATCCCACTGGAACTGCTTACAACTTACCTGCTCATATTCAATTAGTAAGCGAAATAAGAGGTGGAAGTTTTAATAAAAACAGTTATATTGATAAACAAAAATATACAGGTCCTTTTCCCTATAATCAAATTCCAAAAGCATGGACTTCTTACGGAACGGGTACCTTTGTTAATTTATTCATGAAATTATATAACAGTTTAACTGTTGATACAATACTCACATTTCCTGGAGGACTTATTTTTTGCGACACTCTTGATAACGACACATCAAATGGACTATACCAAAGGGGCTTAATACTTCAGGATGCCATCGTAACTATTCCCGCTCAGGACACAGCAAATGTATGCCTGCTTGCTTATTGCCTTAACGCAAATTTAGATGCCAGCGATTACGACGCCGTTTTTTATATCGGACCTGTAACAAACAATACTAATCTCAATCAGCTTATAACAATAATGGCTCCTAAACAACCACCTCTTGGTGCTGAAT
The DNA here is from genome assembly GCA_964628845.1 of uncultured Bacteroidales bacterium. GTDB lineage: Bacteria > Bacteroidota > Bacteroidia > Bacteroidales > PXBB01 > JAKIYU01. Next base: position 642 of record CAZVOS010000201.1, read on the forward strand.
GGGATATACAAGACATCATCTGGAATATTACAGATTTTGGTCAGAACTTAACCCAACAGGATATTGATTTCTTAAATAATTTACCCTAGATATTTTAATGTTTGATTATTTTCTCACTGTATAACAGTATATTGTCTTTGTGAATTTGTAAAAAATAAATACCAGACATATAAGAGCTTATGTCAATTTTTTCTTTTCTTAATAAGGATTTATATTCCGAATAAACTTCACGACCTATAAAATCATGAATAGTAATTGTAATATTACTTTCATCAAGCATTGATGTAATATGGATAAAATCACTTACTGGATTAGGAAAAACCATTATCTCAGGTAAATCTGTTTTAGAGTTAATTTGTGCATAGGGACATGCTATAGTATCTAATCCAATATTTAATAATTCTTCAACTATATTAACCGATGTTAATGGCCAGATATCAGGCAAGGGAATGGTGTGGTCTGGCGATATAAGAATAATTGTCGGGAAAGCAATAACCAAAAAAAGCTCTACAATGTCGTTACCGCCTCCATCAATACCGCTCACATTAGGATAAAATACACCATATTCATTCTCAAAACTAATCACCTCACCATCTGTATTTTCAAAGTTAATACCCATAAAAAAAACATCATTGGTATTACAACCAAATTTGATAAAGGCATCATTTACCTCAGGAATATGACTTTGACACACCAAACATTCATTGTAGAAAAAATCCAAAAGCACATATTTACCGTTATCAAGATATGAATACAAATCGTGATAATTACCACGTGCATCTATAACACTAAAATTAGGCGCCATACTTAAAGGCGTTTGAGAAAAAAGAACTCTGGAAACAAATAATAAAAATAAAAGTATTATTAAAAGAATTTTTCTTAACATATCATTCAAATTGAAATAATGTATTTTTGCAAATGCAAACCTACATCTTTTTTGTTTATTTTTATACAAATTTAAATAAAATTTATCTTAAAAACAAATTTGCCGTCAATGATATTGTTTTTTTATCCCATTCTAACTATTTAAAAACCATCATCATGCCTTTGTTTTTGTCAGAAAATATCAATGTAAAAGCAGCTCTGGGAATCTGGAAAATAGAAGAAACAGATAGTTACTTCATCAATAACATTAAATTTAATGATAATGAATTATTATATCTAAAGTCTCTGCAAAATCAATCCAGAAAATTGCAATGGTTAAGTGTACGTATGCTTCTTAAAGAGTTTCAACAAAAGTATGACATTCACGGACATATCATATACAATAAAGATGGCTCTCCTTATCTGTCAACAGGTAAAAATATTTCAATAAGTCATACAGTCGAATACTCCTGTCTTATCTATGGAGACAACATTAAAGCTGGAATAGATATTGAAAAAATTTCAGAAAGAATTAAAAAAATTAAAAAAAGAATGGCTTCCGGCACCGAACTTAAATTTGCTCATGATAATATTGAACAATTAATTACTCTATGGACTGCCAAAGAAGCCATTTTTAAACTTTGCAGATGTCCCGAATTAAATTTTGTCAATGACATTTTTGTTGATTTGGCATCAATAAATAATGATTGTTTCTTTGCACAAGTTAAGCACAAATCTATTGATAAAAAATTTTTACTAAAAAAGATGTGTATTAATAATCATATTTTAGTTTATGCTTTCGATAATTAATTAGTTTTGTTTTAAAATTTCTAACAAATGAATGTTTATCAAAATATTGTAAAAAATAAGCAACTAAATAATAAACTGTTTTCTGTACTTATTGACCCTGATAAATTGACAGATAAAGATTTAGAAAATATTATTAAAGCTTGCCATGAAGCTAAAACCGATTATATTTTTGTTGGGGGTAGTTTGCTTACCGAAAACATATTTGATAATTGTATAAAAATTATAAAGAATAATTGTTCAATACCAGTTGTAATATTTCCTGGCAGCATTATTCAAATAAATGAAAATGCAGATGCTATTTTGTTTTTATCTTTAATATCAGGAAGAAATGCAGAAATGCTTATAGGTAAACATGTAGTTGCTGCCCCTCTTTTAAAAAAAACACCTATTGAAATAATTCCAACGGCCTATATGCTTATAGAAAGTGGCAAACTCACTTCTGTTGCCTATATAAGCAACACCTTGCCCATTCCTCATGATAAAAACGACATAGCCATGTGTACAGCTTTGGCAGGAGAAATGCTCGGTCTTAAAATTATCTTTCTCGATGCCGGTAGTGGTGGTTTTAATCCTGTTAGCTCTATTATGATTAATACTGTTGCCCATGCTGTCAATATTCCACTAATAGTGGGAGGAGGCATAAAAACCCCCGAAAAAGCTATTGAAAATTGCAAATCAGGAGCCGACATTATTGTAGTAGGCAATGCCATCGAAAAACAATCAAACCTTATTTCTGAAATTGCTTACGCTGTTCATTCGGTTTAGTTATTAATACTAATAAAAATACTTCTAAATGAAAAAAATCATTTCTTACATTATTATTTTATGGCTGTTCTGTATCAGTAATGCCTCTGCTCAGTTAACACCACACAACATAATGACGGATAGAAATCTGTATCCAGAAAGACTTAATCAAATGCAATGGGCATTAAACAGCAATACTTTTTACTTTGTAAAATCAAATGCTCTTATTGCTGTTAATACCAAAGGAGAAAAAAAGGAAATATTGTTATTAAAAGACTTAAATGAAGATCTGGAAAAAGCACAACTTGGAAATATAAGCAGATTCCCAACAGTTAAAGTCCATAATGACAGTATTATATCTTTTTTCAAAGACGACACCTTACACATATACTATAATTTCATTAATAAGTCTGCAAGAACAATTAATAAAATTCCTTACGAAGCAGAGAATATTGACATTGATTATAAAAAGATGTTAATCGCTTATACAATAGATGATAATCTTTTTATATCTGATAATAGTAATATAGTTCCAGTTACTCACGATGGAGGCAAAGGTATTGTTTATGGCAAAACTGTTCACAGAAACGAGTTTGGTATTGAGAAAGGCACGTTTTGGTCTCCTGATGGTAATTATCTGGCTTTCTACAAAATGGACGAATCAATGGTTACAGATTATCCCCTAGTTATGATTGAAGACCCTATAGCCCAAGAGAAATTAATTAAATATCCTATGGCAGGAACGCGTAACCACTTGGTTAAAATAGGCGTTTTCAATATAGCAAAAAAAGAAATAATCTATTTAAATACAAGACATTGGAACGACCAATATTTGACCAATATTGCATGGTCGCCCGATGAGCAATTTATATATGTTGCTGTTCTTCACCGCAACCAGAAGGAAATGATGCTTAACCAATACAAAGCAAGCGATGGTTCTTTTATCCAAACAATATTTTCTGAAAAAAGTGAAAAATATGTAGAGCCACTTAACCCTCCCTTCTTTCTGGGCAAAAATACAAATGAGTTTATTTGGCAAAGCCAGCGCGATGGGTTCAATCATTTATATTTATACAAGCTTGATGATTTGTCATGCACACAGTTAACAAAAGGAGAATGGGTTGTAAATAACATACTGTCTTTTAATCAAAAAAAAGAAATTCTTTATCTTATAGCATCAAAAGAAACGCCCCTCGAAACAGAGCTGTATGCACTTCATATAAAAGATAAATCATTAAAAAAACTTTCAGCATATAATGGCTCTAATGAAGCAATGCTCAGTTATGATGCCACCTATATTGTAAATGATGTTAACAATACAATTATATCAAACAAAGTGGTTTTAATGAACAGTAACGGGAAATATATCTCAACATTACTCGAAGATAACCCCAAACTTCTTGAATCATTATGTGACATGGAACTTTTTAAAATTAAAGCAAAGGATAGTATTACAGATTTGTATTGTAGAATCATTAAACCAAAAATTTTTAATGAGAACAAAAAATACCCAGTTATCGTTTATGTTTACGGAGGACCGCACGCACAGATGATAAGCAATTCATGGACTGGTGGGGCAGGTTTGTTTCTACATTATCTGGCTCAAAAAGGATATGTCGTTTTTACACTCGACAACAGAGGGTCATCAAACAGAGGCCTTGCCTTTGAACAAACAATTTTCAATAAAATAGGAGACCTTGAGGCACAAGACCAAATAAAAGGTATTGAGTATTTAAAAAAACTTAATTATATAGATACCACACGAATAGGCGTACATGGATGGAGTTATGGTGGCTTTATGACTATCAATCTGATGTTGAAACATCCTGAAATTTTTAAAGTAGGTGTTGCTGGTGGCCCTGTGTGCGACTGGAAGTATTATGAAGTAATGTATGGAGAAAGGTATATGAGCACACCAGAAACAAACCCCGAAGGATATTTAAATGCCAGTCTGATAGAACATATTCAAAATTTAAAAGGAAAACTCCTTGTGATACATGGAGATAACGACCCTGTAGTTGTTTGGCAACACAGTTTGATGCTTCTTAAAGAAGCCATTCAGAAAAATATTTTACTCGACTATTTTGTATATCCTGGACATGAGCATAATATTGGGGGTATCGACAGAGCTCATCTGATGCTTAAAATTGAAACTTATTTTAATGATTTCCTAAAAAATAATTAAAAACCAATATCAAACCCCACCCTGATAATAGGATTTCTGTAAGGAGAATCAATTGTTTCATTAATATTATACAGTAACATTAAATTAAGGGATGAATAATCACCTATAGCTTGTCTGTAACCACCTCCCAATAAAATACTATGAACAAAAAATCGAGGAGTTTGATGCCTCAGATTACTGGGGTCGAAAAATTGTGTTTCCAAATTAAGGGCTTCATATTCACCATGTGCAAATATACTTTGTATAATATAAAATCTAATAAATGTCTTAGCCCCATAAATATTGGTTCTAAAATTATTTAAAGGATATACATTATCCTTAAAAGCATAATATTGATAGATTAAACCAACACCTGCTGAAAACTTATTGGTAAAATAATATCCCACAATTGGCGACATATCAATAACCGTATATGTTCCGAATTGCAGTCCTAAATTACCTCCGGTAAACAGTCTGCTCTTCTCAAATGTAAAATTACTTTTATCCTGACAAAAGATATAAATATTCCCCGTAAATAACAATATAAAAATAAATATCAATATTTTTTTCATCATCTTTAATAATATGTATAAAATTACTATTTCATATACAAAATTAAAAATATCTTACAATAAAAATATTTTTTTTAAAAATAGTTGATATAATAAAAAAATGTATTACTTTTGCAGTCCGAAAATGTTTTAATATTCATTT
>CAZVOS010000202.1:0-5921 GCA_964628845.1 uncultured Bacteroidales bacterium
TAAATAACCTTCTTCACACATTAAAAACAGGGTCTGGTATTTTTAAATATAAAGATAAGTGGGTATTAGGTATAGGTGAAAAAGCATTTTTAGATCAATATGCTCCTTATTGGTATAAAGTAAATTATGGTACACAAACCGGCTATATACATTCAAAATATCTAAAAAAAATATAAATCTACTATGAGCGGACCTAAAGATTACACCCCACCCCCCATGTATTCGATGCAAGTGTTCGATGGCAAATTGAATACTGTATTTCATTTGCAATGCCTGCTCAAAGAACTGCTCGATGAAATTGAAGACATGCAGACAACTGATGAGGGACTTAATAATATATTAGATATCCAAACCCAAGTAAAAAAAATAAGTAAGCATAATAAACAAGCACTTAAAACACTTGTATTTGACTATAAAGGGAAATTTAATCAGGAAACCTACAGCCAGATTAATAAAGAAATTGAAGAAAAAATTGATTTGCTCAATAAACAGCTTAGCAAAGCAAAATCTCTAAAAGTGGGTTTACAGAATAAATCAGCCGATTACGAAGCATGGAAGCAGCTTATTGTATTCAGAAAAAACATAGTTTTTGATTTTGAAAATTTCAAGAATAACACCATTGATTATATCAAACAAGGCCACTCTGCTTCCGAATCTTCTTCATCTTCAGAAGCCATTGAGAAAATAAAAACAATATCTTTAATCATCGAGGATATTATTTTTAAAGATGGTTTAAGAGATGATAAAGACAGTATCAAAGCACAAATAAATTCAAAGTTCGATGTTCAAGAAAACCACATAGCTCAGATAAGAAGCCATTTATGTAATGACATCGCAGGCAGTTATGAAACAATACATACAGATGATACAAAAAAGCTTGTTGAAGAAGAAAACGCAGAAATACATCGCATTGAAGAGAACATAGAAATGCTTATTCAAAATTGTATACATGCAGAAAACAGAGAAAAATATATAAACCAGCTCGAGAAGCTAAGAAAATGCAAAACGCTCAAGCAGCTTTTTTATTTCAAAGAACTGCACGATGATATTCTGGAAAATGAAAAACTAATCAATTTTAAAAATGAACTTCAAAAGCTCCTCGTTAAGGTAAATATATCATTTGTACATGCTGCATATCAAAATGAAAAAAGCGCCCTTTGCAATGAGATTGTTCAGTTATTAAAAGCACATAAAGCATGTGATGCTGATTTGAAACGACTGGCAAATTGTTTTAATACAATTCTTGAAAAAAGCAAGAAAACAAAACAAGAAGAGGACATCAAAGAAAAAGAAAGCTTGTTTTTAAAGACACAAATTATTCACAGCTTAGAGAAAATGGGCTATGAAGTGATGGACGACCTCAATGTTATTGATTTTGAGAAAGAGGACGACATCCTGCTAAAAATTAATGGGCAGAATAATTATCTAAACCTTAAGTTCAAGGAAGATGGCTCATTCAGATATGTGTTTCAAATTCCTGAAAATAAAGATAAGCTCTCAACCGACCAGCAGAATCTTAAACTGCACGAGATGCACATGACTTGCGAAGAATTTCAGCATGTTCTGGGTGAACTGAAGCAGATGGGACTAAAAGTGAGCCTGCGAAGTGCCAAACCCGTGGCATTATCATCCATCATTTCGCTTTCGGATAAGCATAAGGATAAATTAAGCAAATCCAAATCAAATCAGTCCAAACAAAACCAGATAAAGAAAAGGTATTTGGATAATTAGTGGCTGTTAGAAAACGCAAATTACGCATTAGAAAATGCGCAATTTGCCTGAGCCAGACAAAATCTATATTTTGTCGGGCTAAGCCCGAATGCCATCCCTTAATTCGGGATTAACTCAATCCCTCACACAACGAACAGAAAAGCCCATCTCTTTACCGCAGTAAACCCTGTCCACATCGCTGTAATTGTTGTACATGACCCAGTAATAGACGTAGGCCGAATCGTGCTCCGTAGCACACCACCAATAACCATACTCCCCAATACTTACGAATGTATCATAACCCCAACGCATGCCACCTTGAAGGGCTGTAAAGCCAGTTTCGTTGGTTGCACCAGTGTTGGGGGTATTCCAATGGGTTGTTCCGGTTTCTTTGAGTTTGCCACCACCAACAACAGTTCCTCCCAAATAATCGGTTAGCTCTGTCCATTCCGCATCACTCGGCAAATGCCAACCTGTGGGACATATACCTTGCACTCCACTTGGGTTAGCTGTGCTGCTCGCAGCTCCATTCATTGCTGCAGGCCAGTTGTATAATACGCCGTAGGTGGTGTAATTGGGTGTGGCTTTAGCATCGCTTGTATTAGTACCATCGTAGTCATATACGTAATAATTAGGCGTTGTTGTTGAACCTGTGAAAGGCCCAACTACGCTTGGTAAATAAGCAAGGTTTTTTGCTAACCAGCATTGGTTACCTATTTGTACAGTAGGATAAGCAAAATTGTTTCTGGTATCTGTAAATATACTTCCACATGTAAATGCTGCTAAAGTCGTAAAACTCATTTCATTGCCATAAGCTGTTCCATTGCAATTTGTTGCATAAGCACGTACATAATAAGTTGTATTGGCAGACAAACCACTAATACTACTTACAAAACTACCTGGTCCTGTGCCGTCAGTTGTTTTGTAATCGGATATTGTTGGGGTTTGTCCTGTACTCCAACACAAGCCGCGAGCTGTTACAGTTGCTCCTCCCTCAGAAGTAATATTACCACCGCTTATTGCAGTAGTTTGTGTTATGTCAGTAACAGAAGTAGTTGTTAATACAGGAATATCTTTGTCTTTTTGGCAACTTGTAACAAATACAATTAAAATGATACCATTAAAAGCATAGTAAAAGTCATTGTATTTTTCATTTTATCACCTATTTTTTGTTTTATTTTTATAGATTTTTTAAGTACAAATTTTTGTATATATATATATAATTTTTAATCAGTAATGTCCTATAAAAAAAATTAAACTATATTTTTATAATATTTCGGTACTCTGTACCTAAATATTCTTGATTTAATATATATTATACAAATATAACGGGACGCTGTCCCTAAGTAGTTTATAATTAATAATAGAATGAATCATTCTTTAAAGAAAGCCCCATAGGAAAAAATATTTGAAAAAACATCAAACCACAAACTATAAGCCCTGTAGAAACAAAATATCTATATTTAATTGAATAGTCCAGACATATAAATTTTTCATAATTTTTTTTCGGACAACAGTGATTCTTAAATAATTATTATCATTATTCTTAGTCGTTTTTAAAACAATGTCAGTAGTTCTCAAATTATTAAGTACTCACACTTTATGGTGGACTACTTCTTTATTTACTATTGGACCGCCAACTAACGTATGGTATGTATACATTGATAACCTACCAATGCAAGGAGATTTTGCAATAGATTTTCTTCACTCAGTTGAAGGTTTTTCTGTTCGTTGTGTAAAAGATTAAATTTATTAAAAATACTCTTTTGTAAACCAGCACTCTTAGTTGGTAACAAATACCAGATGTAGAAAAGATGACTCTTATATTAAGGTACTAAAGCCAGCCGTAAACCCAGATTATAATAACGTGAATCGGGTATGAGATAATGGCGGTAAAAAACACGACAATGATTGGCTGAATTATTCCAGCTCCCACCTCTGAATATCTTGTAGGCACTCAGCACACTCCCTTTGGGGTCAATCTGCCTGATGTTGGTGTATTTGGCATACCCATCACCGCACCATTCCCATACATTACCGCTCATATCATAAAGACCTAATTCATTGGGATTCTTTTTTCCTATAATATGTGTTTTTGATGTTTTTAAATTTTTATTTCCTTTCCCTTCTAAATACCAGGCCACTTCGTTAATATTATCACTGCCCGAATACCTGAAACCCCGACTCCTGTTACCTCCTCTGGCAGCATATTCCCATTGTGCTTCGCTTGGCAAACAATATTTTTTACCAGTCATGCTGTTCAGCTTTTCTAAGAATAACTGTACATCATTCCAGCTCACATTCTCTACAGGACAACTGTCGCAGCCAGCAAAATTACTCGGATTGTTTTCCATCATCAAAAACCATTGCTTTTGTGTGACTTCATATCTGGCTATAAAAAAATCACCAAGCGTAACATGGTGAGGGGGTTCTTCATCATCCTCGCATGTACGCCCCTGGTCTATGCCACAGCCCATATAAAAACTGCCACCTTGCACGTAAACCATCTCAATTTTTAATCCTGCTCCCTTTTCAACAAAAGCCATTGTATCTCCTGGCTGCATATTATCCTGCTTCACTGTTTGTGAATACACCGAACACATCATGCAGCTTATAAAAAATATAACAGTAATACATCTCATAAAATTATTTTTTTAACAAATATACATGTTACAACTGAATAATTTAGATTGAATAATATATATTTTGTATATTTCTTATTATTAATAATTTTGCAGCTCTATTAATCAAGCAGGATGAAAAAACTGAAGTTATGCATCATTAGTATATATTTTTTAGCCCTTCCTTTTTCTGTTTCCTATGGCTCAGTTGTTAATGGCAGCATAATCTCAGATACTGCCGGTATCAAAGTTATTAAAGTATGGGGCAATCATTACGAAAGAGGACTGGCACAAGGTTACCTGCTTGCAGAAAACATAAAAGATATTTATACGGGCTATATGCTCCCTTTTATGGGTAAATACCTCGAAGCTATAAAAGAACATATACGTATTGAAAAAGTGATGAGAATTGACCATAGTTTTCATGAAGAAGCCAGAGGGATGATAGACGGAATGCAAAAAGCAGGTGTTGTTTTGGACGATTTTGATACTTATAACATACTCTTGTCCAATGCCTTCCTCGATTTGCTGGGCATCTCATCACTTAAGGAACTGAGAGAATTACGTAAAAAACTGGGATGCTCCTCTCTTATATCCTGGGGAGAGGCCACTAAAAAAACTCATTTAAAAGGTAAATCAGTTATCACAAGACATCTCGACTGGCCTGTACACGACAACGTCATTAATAATCAGGTAATAGTTATTCATAACCCCAGTGAATTAAATGAACAAAAATGGCTTATGATTGGTTTTGCCGGACAGATATCTGTGCTCTCGGGTTTAAATGAAAAAGGCATCTCTGTTTTTCTGCACATGCTTAACGATTATGACGAAGATAAAATACCTTTACCTACAGAACCTTTTGAACCACTGAGTTTTACATTACGTAAGGCCCTGGAAATTAAAGACTTCAACAAAGACGGCTTAAACTCTATAGATGATGTGATAGCTGCTATCAATGTTAACAAACACGGCTATGCAGAGGGGTTTATTGTTTCGATGACATCAGCCACCAAAAAAGGGGACATACCTACTGCTGCAATTGCTGAGCTGGCTCCTACTCCACCCCATATAATTATCAGATGCACTGATTACCCCGATTTGATTAATGGAAGTAACTTATATACAGCCAATTTCTCTGTTAAGCGGTTGCATAAAAACAATTATTGTAAACGCTATGCAGGAGTTGCAAAAGCTGTTGGAAAAGGTTCAGAGATGAGCGCCGACAAATGCTGGGACATTATGAAGAACTTTTCTTCGCTTGAAAATAATATACAGTTTATGCAATACATACCCGAAAACAAAACACTTAAGATAGCTGTTTACAAAGATAATAGGCCTGCTTTTGAACAAAAACCTAATATAATTAATTTAAAATACCTTTTAAGATAATCCGGTGATGCCATACAAAAATCTATGTATCTTCTTTATGAGTGGCACAGGCAATGCCCTGAAAGCAGCCCTTAAAATTGCTGATATTGCCCAAAGTCATAGTGCAGATACACAGTTGGTATCGGTGGACAGATTAAGAAAACCTAAAAATGACTTGATTTCTAAAGCCGATTTGATTGGTTTGTGCTACCCCACACA
>CAZVOS010000203.1:0-5919 GCA_964628845.1 uncultured Bacteroidales bacterium
TAGATTTTATTTTCAACGAAAATTAAAATCAAAAGAGAAAAAATAATAATTTTTTTCATTTTTTTATTATATTAAAAAAATTATTGATTAATATTATTCAAAAGTTACACGCAGAGATTGGCCATCAGAAAAAATAAATGCTTGTCTTAATAACTCATATGCATCCTTGCTTCCTGATATTGTACAATTATTTGGGTCTGCACTCGTCCCGACTAAAATACAACCTGTTGTCTCCCAAGGATAATTGCCAATATGGATTTGTACACTACTTCTTTTAGGAACATCTAGTAATTCAATCCTCCATTTATCGCTTTTATCATAACGAAAGTTACCATAATATGTGCCATAAGGAACACAACTTGCATCAGTATTGTTATCTTTCCATGGTAGTTCTAATGTGACACAAATTAGATCACCATTAACATAAAGGAAACCTGTAATGCAACCAGATTTTACATTATCTCTTTTAATTGTAACATTTTGACATCGGCTATTATATGTGATTGCACATACAAGCAAAATTGAAATACAGAATAAGATTTTTGTTCTCATGATTTTTAATTTTAGGTTGATATTAAATGAATTTGAAAGGGTCTATCATTAATATGAATATTTCTCTTGAATTGGCTATAACGATTGGCGGTACGGCTTTAGTTGGCGTGCCTACCCACCTAACTTTCTACAAATATACAAATCTTTGCTTTCAACCACCAAAATTGTCAATGAAAAACGTCACCAGCCAATTAAAGCCACCGCTTGTTGGGAGCTGTAGCACTTGTTGAACCAATGTTTCCATCAGAGTTGTTTCTGATAGATTTTAATAGCCGCAATAAAAAAAATCAGTATTGGTCTTAAAAACTAATAGTTAATATTCTATTCTTTTATAAAAACCACCCTTACCTTATCCAAAATAACATCATCATTAATCAGCACAAAATAATATATACCTTCTTTCAGGCTGCTGTTACTTATAGTAATGCTGCTATGTGCAGTCGTTACTTGTAAAGTACTTACAGTTCTGCCCAGCATGTCTAATACTTTTATGACAGATTGTTTCTCAAATTCAGGAATAAAGGTTTCAATTACCGACTGGTTAGTTACAGGATTTGGCGTAACATTTATGTATGCTCTTTCTTGAACTAAAAGATTTGTGTTTAAAATTTCATTTTCATTCTGTAAGGTGTCATTTTGAGAGCTTCCATTTGTGCTGTTTGGAGCTATTTTTAGTGACATATTGCTTTCGCAGAGTTGTTTCAGTTCAAAGAAATCCTCTTTACGCACAATGCTGTCCAATACATCTTTTTCAAGTTGTGTAAGGCACAACCATTTATTTACTTCATCAATATTGGCAGTTTTCACCCATAATAAAATATTGTTTAGCTGTGAAAGCGCATTGTTGTATTGATATACAGCACGATACAAAAGAGCTTTATCAAGTGAGGTGTAGTAGTAATGGTTGTATGCAGATGTATCATTTTGTGTTTGACTTATAATTTTATTCTGAATCAAACGCAGTTTATTAGTATAATTCGCAAGCGTATTCTGACCGACAGTAGTAGTGTCGCTTATTAGATTTTGAAATATAGAGGCCATGTTCTGCTTCATATAAAGGTAGGCTTTGTTTAAATAGTAGTTATCGGCTGCACTTGTACTTAGAAGCGGATAATTAAGAATTTCATACAACCTGTCAGCAGCCACATAATAATTACCGGATTCTATCAAAGATACAGCATTTGAAAGAGCAAAAGACAATGAAACATTGTTATAATTTGGTGTATAAATAGGTGATGATGTGCTGAATGTGTTGTCTTGACCAGACGAAAAACCAGAAGGAATTGAACAAATACCATATGTAGGTGAATTATCAATTAAGGAAATTACGGATCCTCCCGGACGACAAAAACTATTATCATCATTTAGAGCATAATCAGTACCTGAAACAGGAGAAGTATTTGAAGCATTCCATCGGTTTGATTGTACGGCAAGATTCTTAGGACAATAGTCATATCCTGTAAGAATTCCATTAATAACTTGTTTATTTGGACTTCGTTGAAGATTATTGTACCCACTGTTTAAAAATAATAAATTACCGTAATTTGAAGAAATGTTCAGCTCAGTGTTAGAAGACATATTTACTTTTCCTCCTGTGGGACTTTCATTTTGCGACATATTAAGAGAAGCACTACTCATAAAATTAATGCCATAAGAATTGTTTTTTATTTGACCACAACGTACCGTTAATTTTGTAGCACCGCTGTAATTAATACCATTGTAATTGTATCTAATTACAGGATTGTAAACATATAAACCTCCTGTAGATGCTGATGTATATTTAATACCATCTGAATTATAATTTAATGTAGAGGTGTTAACACTGCTTGAAAACGTCATGCCATCGGCATATACACCATAATCATTATTGGTAAAAGTGCAGTAATTGAGTGTAATACCCTTATCGTTTACATTAAGACCGCGGGTGTTATTTGAAAAGGTGCAGTTGGTTAGCGTAAGAGGTGCACCATCAGTATAGTTAAGCATGGCAAGTATACCATACATACCATTGCTGAAAACTGAGTTTTGGATACTTGTATTGGATCGACCGTAAAGAGCAATTCCTCTGTGGCTTGTTCTGTTGCCTGTGCTTGACGTTATTAATATATTATTAACTGTTATAGAGCCTCCTGTTGTGTAATTCAAGCTTAAACGGGAAATAGAACCCTCCATTACAACTTTTGTGTTAGTTATAGTGATGTACTTTACATCGTGTAAATAAAGTGAGTTTTGTGCTATCTCAAGTTTTTTATGATTTTGGCCTTCACCGTTGAAAGTCATAGATGTATTACTTTGAGCAAATATATTATAGCACTGAGAATCCGATAAAGTACTGCTAAATCGCACATAACCCCTTCCTTGTGTAAAAAAATGTGCTTGTGGCATAAGTCTTAGTTTTCCTTTAATCTCAAGCTTTGTCGTATAATCAGTAAGGATAATATTTGCATTATTCATAAAAGTTAACTGACCTGTTTGTGAATTGGTTGAGTCAATAAAAATAGTACCTGTACCACCCATTCTAATTGTAGAACCACCCATTACAAGCAACTCAGCATTTTCTTTAACATGTAGCAAACCCTGCCATTTATCACTTGAACACATACCTGTCAGAGAACTGCCGTTTTGGAGTATAAGAGTAGCTCCAGGCTCAACTATGATTTGCGAATAGTCATTTAAGAAAACATCTGCGTTAACAGTCAAAGATGCATTTGATTCAATTATCAGGTTTTTATTTATTGAAACATTATCTGTCCACGAAACTGTAGTACCTGTTGCAATTTTAAAATTATCAAAACTGGCTTGAGGCATTTGATTGCTTGGCAAGTCGCTCAAAACAACATTTCCTATATTACTGCTCGGGTAATTAAATATTTGCACGTTTTTTCCAGGATATGAAATTTTAAGAAGTGAAACCGTACTAAAATCCCATTTAAAGCTAAAATTACCATTAAATTCAGAAAAAGTTGAATAAATAGCCCCATCATTATTCCACGCATAAATAACAGCATTTCCAATCCCATTATTAAATGCGTCTATAACTCTACCATTCACTTTTAAAATTGGATAGTTCAATGGATTAGTATATACTAATGAATCAATGTTGCAATTATCATTACAATTTTGATAAAGATATGTTTGAAAAGTATCAATGGCTGCTTTATTTACATTACCAGGTGCACGAGAGTCAATTAATCCAAAATAATTTTGTTGCTCATCTAAATGTCCACGTTCATACCAATGTATATCTTTATTAAGCCACCATGAATATCCTATTGCACCGCAAGCTTTTGTACGGTGCAAGCTAAAATAGGCATAATCGGCTTGATTATATTCTGTGCCATGAACATATGGATGCAAACTTATATTCCAATTAGGGGTTGTATCCATTACAAATTGAGGAATGCCTGAAAATCCCGTCTCTCCTATCATCCATGGTTTTGTACTTGTTAATGACATCCATTTAAATTTGCTTTTTTCAAATTTACGGTCAGGATCATAGTGTATCTGTGAGGGAATGCTGCTACTATATACCCAAGGATAAACATGGAATGATTGAAAATCAACAGACATTATTGCTGGATCCCAACGAAAAACATCATTATCATGGCAGAGTCCAATTGTAACAAGTTGATTTGAAGTATTACTTCTGATTGCTGCATACCAATCAGCGACTATCTGGTAAATTTCAGGTTTTTCATGATTTAGATGTAAGCGGCTGTAATATGGTTCGTTGAGTAAATCATAAGCAATGAGAGTAGAATTATTTCTAAAATGATATGCCAGATTACCCAAAAATGTTTTATAATAATTTCTATAAATTACATCCTCAACACTGTCTCTACCCGCAACCCAGATAACTTTCAAGTTACAATCGGCAGCAATATCCAAAACATCTTCAATAAGAGCTATATAATTATTGTAATAGCTACTTAATAAAACTTTATAATTGTCATTTATTCTAATGGCTAATTCTGTTGTACTTAAACTCGGCGCACCTATAACCGATAATCCCATAATACGTACAGTATTAAAACCCATTGAATCTATTTTCAGAAAATTGTTTCTGAGATTTAAACTACAATCAGCATAATCATTACATGATGTGAAATTATAATGAAAGTCCGGCGCAGCGTAAATATTTCCTGAAGTATCAATATTTATATCTGCTAAATAGTTACATACTACAGGATAAAATTGTTCACATGCCTCCATTAACTTACCATCTTGCATATAAACATAGGGGTTGGTTTGAGAAAAAACAGTATTGCTGAGCAATAAAACTGTATAAATATATATTGATTTAAATAAGTTTTTCATAAACAATATCTATTTGAAGATTTTTTTAGTTATAATGCCATATGTTGTTTCTAATTTAATAATATACATGCCCGAAGCAAAATTTGCCAGGTTAATTTCTGTATAATTGCTGTCAATTGCTTCATTGTAAACAATATTACCTAATGTGTTAGTTATACTTACAAGACCATTGGGATTAAGAACATTACTAAAATCTATTACAACATTGTTGCTAATGAATGATACAATTATATTGCTCATCTGAGCATTCGATATGTTTAATGACATCTGACCTGCCAATATCATTTGATTTGATGTTGTATTATAAGCATAATCCTTTATAATAGCTTGTTCTAATGTTGTTTCAATGCGTACCCATCCATAATGCAATAGCCCATTAATTTTTATAGCTAAAGCATAATATTTTTCGTCGGATGGACACAAATAATTTCCAATAGTAGAATTTGTACAAATTATTGCACTATGTATTGTCCATGTTAATTGCTCATTTATAGAATCATTTGAATTTAAGAATAATGCCTTTAACTCGTCGTTTTCATTTACAGCAATTTTATTCTGAGTGTTTTCAACAACTGTTATCCTTACTGTTCGAGCAGGTGGATCTGGTAATTGAACAAAATAGATAATACAGATTTGGAAATCACTAGTACCATCATTATTTAAGTCAAGCATATAACATTCCGGTTCTGTAGGTGTTATAATTGTATCTTCTAATATAGCATCCGGCTCTAAATCAGAATAAACAATCTGTGTTTTTGCTTGCATGGTTGCTGTTATAAACAGCAGCACAAGTAGAATTTTGAGGATGGTTTTTGTTTTCATGGGTATTGTTTTTTAGTTTAAAAATAAATTGTAAATATAATATTATTTTTGTTTTTAAAGATTGTTTTTTTAACTATTAGTTTTTATATATTTATATTAAAGAAGTCATTAAATTTTCTGCGGCTATTTTGTCAACTATTATTTTCAGTACAAAGGTTTCATTGCTATTGCTCCCAACGGTTGCAGCTCTGGTTTTGGGCGGGTTTTACACCACTAAACTGTCAAACC
>CAZVOS010000204.1:0-5896 GCA_964628845.1 uncultured Bacteroidales bacterium
CCGACGCAGGTTACCTTACCCGCCGCCTTGTTGATGTAGCACAAGATGTTATCATTACCGAAGAAGATTGTGGTACTCTCAGAGGACTTTACGTATCAGCACTTAAAAAGAACGAGGATATTGTTGAATCTCTTTACGACAGAATATTAGGTAGGGTTTCTCTGCATGATATTTATCATCCACAAACAGGCGTCATCATTGTTAAATCAGGTGAAGAAATTACAGAAAAAGAAGCCCATATTATTGAAAACTCACCTATTGAATCCATTGAAATACGCTCCGTACTTACTTGTGAATCTAAAAAAGGAGTTTGCGCCAAATGTTATGGACGTAACCTCGCCACCGGTTCTATGGTGCAAAAAGGTGAAGCAGTTGGCGTAATTGCTGCCCAATCTATTGGAGAACCAGGTACTCAACTTACTTTAAGAACCTTCCACGTGGGAGGTATTGCCTCAAATATTGCATCCGCATCAAAAATTATCGCTAAATATGATGGCATCTTAACTATTGATGAACTTCGCTCAGTTGAATATATCGAAAAAGATGGAAGACAATACGACGTTGTTATAGGCCGCTCTGCTGAAATGAGAATAATAGATAAAAAAACAAATATTACTCTCACAACAAACAACATACCCTATGGGGCACAACTTTATTTCAAAAATCAATCTGAAGTAAAAAAGGATGATATCATTTGTGAATGGGACCCTTTTATTGCAGTAATCATTTCTGAAGTGTCAGGAACAATTGAATTTGAAAATATTATTGAAGGAATTACTTATAGAGTTGAATCAGACGAACAGGTTGGCATAAGTGATAGAGTTATTATCGATACGAAAGATAAAACCAAAACTCCTCAAATAAAAATATTAGACAAAAACAAAGAAGTTATAAGATTGTATGATATCCCTGTAGGTTCTCACATCATTATAAATAATAAGGATAAGGTTAAAGCTGGCGATAAATTAGTAAAAATTCCCAGAGCTGTTGGCAAAACAGGTGATATCACCGGTGGTTTACCTCGTGTAACTGAATTGTTTGAAGCCAGAAACCCTTCCGACCCTGCTGTTGTTGCAGAAATTGACGGTATTGTTACTTTTAATAAGAAAATTAAAAGAGGTAACAGAGAAGTCGTGATTACTTCAAAAACTGGTGAAGAAAAAAAATACCTAATAGCTGTTTCACGACAGATATTGGTTCAGGAAAATGACTTCATCAAATCAGGATTTCAATTATCTGAAGGCGCTGTTACTCCCTCTGATATTCTTTCAATAAGCGGACCCACCAAAGTACAGGAGTACATTGTAAATGAAGTTCAGGAAGTTTATCGTTTACAAGGTGTTAAAATTAATAATAAACATTTTGAAGTTATTGTACGTCAAATGATGCGTAAAGTAAGAATTATTGACCCAGGTAATACAAGATTCCTTCAAGATGAACTCGTAAGTAAGTTCGAGTTTAACGAAGAAAATGATTTGTTATTTGATAAAAAAATTATTACTGATGCAGGCGATTCTGAAACTTTGAAAACAGGTCAGATTGTTAGCAACAGAAAACTGAGAGATGAAAATTCATTATTGAAACGATTGGACAAAAAACTTGTATCAGCCGAAGATGCAACACCTGCAACCTCCGAACAGATTTTACAAGGTATTACCAGAGCTTCTCTCCAAACTCAAAGCTTTATTTCTGCTGCCTCTTTCCAAGAAACCACAAAGGTGCTTACCGCTGCGTCTGTAAGTGCAAAAGTCGATAATCTCAACGGATTAAAAGAAAATGTCATTGTAGGTCATTTAATACCTGCTGGCACTGGCCTTAGAATATATGAAAATATTCTTGTTGCTTCTAAAGAAGAACACGAAAAACTTGAAGCATCAAAAATGCTTATTAATTAAAAAAGAAAAAATGGAAAATGAAAAAACAAACCAAGCCCAGATTAATATAGAACTTTCTGACGATGTGGCAGAAGGAACTTATTCTAATCTTGCCATTATTACGCATTCTAATGCTGAATTTATTATTGACTTTATAAGAGTAATGCCTGGTGTACCTAAAGCAAAAGTCAAATCGCGTATTGTTCTTACACCTCAACATGCCAAACGTTTACTTTTTGCTCTTAAAGATAATATCTCAAAATACGAAAGTATCCACGGCCCTATTAAAGAAACTGATAATACAGGAGGTATTCCCATGAATTTTGGAGGCCCTACAGCACAAGCTTAACAAAAAAAGCTGCCCCTATAAGGACAGCTTTTTTTTATCTTTTATATTGTTTTTAGTCTTCTTAACTTTTTGCTTTAACATCTTTCTGTCGGTAAACAATAAATATATGCAAGTTATTACATATATTGTTGTATAATATATAAACATAAAAATATTCCTAAAAAAACGAATCATTTTATAATAAATATAATTCAGTTTCATTCTGGTCTTTTTAACCGACAATTCTTTCTTATATAAATACTCAAAACCAAGCATACTTTCATGACGCATTTCTTTTAATATCTTTTTACTGGAATGAATTGAACAATCTTTTTTAAAATTAATATTCTTGCCCCATTTATCTATTAAATTGTTTAAATCATCTGATTCGGTTTCATAAATATTCTCACGCAATTTGATATTGGCATGAAGAAAATGCTCTATAAATGAATCAGGACTATCAATAATATGATAGCCAGAATATTTAAGTTTTAATGCAAGGTCATCATCAGCGTGGTAGAACTTATAATTATCTTCATCAATATAGTTCACTTCCTCTAATGCTTGTTTAAGAAACAAACCATGATTTATCATTAAAGTACTGTCTATTGTATAGTTAATCACAAATTCCTTCTGC
The DNA here is from genome assembly GCA_964628845.1 of uncultured Bacteroidales bacterium. Lineage (GTDB taxonomy): Bacteria > Bacteroidota > Bacteroidia > Bacteroidales > PXBB01 > JAKIYU01. Next base: position 2,840 of record CAZVOS010000204.1, read on the forward strand.
TCTGGTAAATTACTGAAATAAAAAGCAATACCTCCTATTTTTTCATTATTTTTAAGTTTTTCCTCAAATAATATGAACGCATTTAAGATGGCATCAGGAAAAACAAGACAATCATCACTAAGCATACATATATACTTGCCCTGAGCTGCTTTAAATGCCAAATTCATAAAATAACCCCAACTTCTCCTATCTATCGGTTTTCCTTGCCACTCACCTCTGTTATGCTGAATTATACTAATGATATCTTTTTGTCTTATCAACCATTTAATAGTGCCATCTGTTGACCCTCCATCAACAACAATAATTTCTGTTTTAATTTTGAATTTTTCAAGCTCATCCCTGATACTTCTTATGGCGTATTTTAAATAGTTACAGCGGTTATAACTACCCAAAACAACTGATATCACAGGTTTTGGTGATGGATTATTATCATTCATTTAAAAGTAGTTCTTTTTATAATATAATGACTCTCTCTAGTAGAAATTAGCGTTTTTGTTTTGAAATGTATTCATTTAATTCTTCAATACTCATCTCAAAAGTAAAAGCATCATTAACCTTATAATAATTTCCTAAATCAAAAGTATATGTATAAGCATATTTGGCATACTGAAGTTTTGAATCTTCGAAACTAAAAAGATTCATAATTTCTTTGACTTGCTCAGCCAATAAACAATTCGAAGATGTTATTTGTTTTGCTAAAGTAAGCTTACTGTCTTCGAATGATTTGGAAGAGATACTTTTCTTTGCTTCATTAAAATCCTGTGTTGTCATAGGATAATCACAACCAACAGAGCCATTATATCCAGGCATTTTATAGCTTGGTGTTTTTTCTTCAGCATTGCCATCATTACGACCAGAAGATGTTGTTGTGGTTGTAGTAGTAGTGGTTGTAACACTAGTTTGTGTAGTTGCATTTTCTTTAACATCCACATTCATACTCATATTGATATTTTCGCCAGTAACAGGGTCTTTTACGTTTACACCTATACCTGTTTCTGAAACATTTACATTCATATTGATATTTTCTCCACTTTCAGGGTCTTTTACGTTCACTCCTATGCTTGCATTATCTTTTCCTACTGTATTTGTTGTAGTTGTTTGCTGCGTTTGTGTAGTTGTCTGGGCAGGTCTTTCATGCTCAGTATAGTTAACAGCAACCTGATTAGGATCTGTAGAAGATGTAACCTTGGATGGTTCAAAGCTGTTGAGCCGCATGACATATTTACCTTTTTTATCTTTTTTTATAACATATGCCTGGTCGCACAATACATTATCAACATCCCTTGTCATGATGTCCTTATCAATTGATGTAATTTTTTCATCATCAAAAATAATTTTCAAACGGTAGTTTGGTGCAGTTAAACCCGTAACTTTTACATTTGTATTAGCCACATCATTTTGTTTTACACCATTCATTATTACCCAAAACTTTTCCCCATCTTGGCTAAAAACTGTAACTGTAGCAGACTGAGATATTACTTCAAATACTAAAAAACTTAAAAAGAAAATGCTTAAGATAATTTTTTTCATGTTTGTTATTTTTAATTGTTATTATTTTCTTGTTTTATCTGGTTTGTTCGAGCTGCTTACTGACTGTAATTCAGGAACATTCACTTTTTGAGGGGCAAAGTTAATTTGCCTGCCATAAATAAGTTTTACATCCAATACTTTACTTTTAAATTCTGGTATAGCATCTGCATAGTCGAGAATTTTATAAGCCAGTTCATCAGGTTTGTCTTTAAATGTCAGATTCAGTTTTGTATAATTATCGAAACTTAATATCTCCAGTTGTCCACCAAATTTAGAATCTCCCAACATTTTACTCCTTAAATCTCTGAAATCTCTAAAAGTACCTATTGAATAAAACCTAAGCTCATAGGGTGTCCCATTGTTTACCCATCCCCCTACATATTGATTGAAAAGAAAAAGCAGTTTGCTGAAATTAGTATTAACAGCTTCTCGTACACCATCATTAATGCCTGTTTTAGCGTCTCTTGACGATTTCCATTCACTCTCTACAGCTACTGTCCCCAAACCCTCTGCAGTACAATTATCGTATGCTCTTGCTTCTATTGTAATTTTTGATGCTGTTCGGGTATCAAAAGCTTCTGAACGGCTACTGATAGAAATATTACTGATAAGTATGATAAACTGTGCATCAGCCATCATCCCAATACGCTGTACATAAGTTTCCTGATTGGTTTCGCTGTTTTGATAAATACCAATAGCTTCCTTTTTCAAGGTTTCAAAACGTTGCTTATCAATATAGCGGTATTTACGTTCTGCCAGATATTCATTGATACGTTGTACAGCAAAATCGTAATGAGCTATTTCATCCTCTTTTATATTCCTTGAATCATACATCACCAGAAACCGCACACCACCAATGGCTTGTGCCAAAGCTTGTGCATCGGCTTTTAAAGGAGAAAGACTTACTGTAGCACTGACAGTTATTTCGTATCTATCCGGAAACGGCACTTCCTGAGTTACTTTATAGCTTGCTATATACCCTTCGGTACGGGCTGTTATGGCGTCTTTTACAAGAACAAAATTTTCTACAACAGTTTCGGAAACCATGGCTACACCCAATGCCTGACCAACAGCATTCCTGAGTGCATCCTGTAAAGCATCATCCCTGCGTACACCAACACCTTTTACATTAACTACCGTTTTATCATTATCATTTGCCAGTTGTTCATTGAGAATAATAGTTTCTTCTGTCTTTTCTGGAGTTGCTACTGCTGGTTGAGCTGTTGTCTGATTTTTCTGTTTGGATTTATTTTTCTTTTTAGACTGGGCATTTGCGCTAAACCCAATGATAAGAAAATTAAAAGCTAATAAATATATGCATACTTTTTTCATAGATTATTTCTTTATATAAACATCATTAAAAACTTACCTATTGAACCTGCTGTTTTGGCAATTTTTTCCCAGTTAATTTTTTTAATATTTTTATTATCCAGTACTATTTTTCCAGGTTCAGTGCGAAGGATATCCAGATACTCAACACCTTTATTATAACCAAGTTCTTTTAGAAATTCTTCGGTGGCATTTAAT
>CAZVOS010000205.1:0-5864 GCA_964628845.1 uncultured Bacteroidales bacterium
AATACCAGAACAAAACAATATTCCTGCTCTTATTTCTCAAGATGATTTCTCTTGCACAGCGTTAAAAAATTATTGGGCATCCTCTACAACAGGAAGTGCTACAATCAGCTTTTCTAATTCTGCATTAGTGTTAAGTACCAGCGGTGCCAATACTGCAAAAGTTTATACTACAAAACAAAAATCTGTGAATCAGGGCAAACTTGTTTTTACTGCTGTTACTTATACCTATCAGGATAATAACACGGCTTATGGCCCATTGGTAAGAGGTTTAGTTAATGGAACAGACAGAAACAATGCCATAGAGTTTATAAATATCAACGGAAGCACAATTCAAGCAAGAACCGTTTTAAATGGTACTGCTACAACCACCAATTATGCAATAGGAGCTACAGTAGATAACTTTTACAGTTATACCATCATAGCTTCAGATACTAAAGTGGAATTTTATTTCGATGGTATTCTGATTGCTACTCACACAAGCAATATTCCTGTTGCCCCCTTAAATATGTACTTTGATGCAAGTACATGGACAGGAAATGTACCTCAAACTATTGATGATGCAAAATTTGAGATTATTTATTATTAATAAACATCCTGATTTATGTAACTTTTTTTAATTAATTTGCGTCTTATCTTTGTTTTTTATTTTATTTTGCTTACAAATCAAAACATTATTAACCAATTATTATTATAAACTATGAAACAATTCTTCAAATTTATGTTTGCCTCTATGCTGGGCTTTATACTTAGCAGCATTATTATTTTCTTTTTGTTTTTCATTTTATTGGTATCTGTAGCTTCATTTTCTTCTAAAAAGGAAGAGGTTAAAGTTAATCCAAACAGCGTACTGAAGCTGAAATTCGATTTCGAAATTCAGGAAAGAACATCCGAAAATCCATTTGAAAATTTTAACTTTTCAAATTTTAAGTCCAATAAAAACCTAGGTCTTAATGATATAGTCAGAAATATTAATAAGGCAAAAACTGATGATAATATTAAAGGTATATATCTTGAACTCAGTGACATGAATGCAGGTATGGCTACTACAGAAGAAATCCGCAATGCCTTGCTCGATTTCAAGACATCAGGAAAATTTATTGTGAGTTATGGAGAAATAATACCACAATTATCCTATTATCTGGCAACGGCATCAGATAAGATTTATGTCATGCCCGAAGGTATTGTTCTGCTTAGCGGCTTACAGGCACAGATGCTTTTTCTTAAAGGAACAATGGAAAAACTTGAAGTAGAGCCACAGATTATCCGTCATGGAAAGTTCAAGAGTGCTATAGAACCATTGATTTATGATAAGATGAGCGAAGAAAACAGATTACAGACCATGACCTACCTCAACAGCATGTGGAATCAGATTCTTAAAGGTATTAAGGAAACAAGAGCAATTGAAATATCAGACTTAAACCTTATTGCTGACAGTTTATTCATCAGAAAACCTGCGGATGCCCTTAAATATAAAATGATAGACAGTCTTGTGTTTTACGATGGTTTTATGGCTGCACTAAAACAAAGATTGGGAGTGAGCGAAAGCGAGGATGTTGAATTTATTTCACTCAACAAATATAACAATGTGCCAGAAAAAGATAAAAAACGCTCCAAAGATAAAATAGCTGTAATCTATGCTTGTGGAGATATCAATTCAGGCAGCGGTGATGAAAAAAGTATTTATTCTGACGACCTTTCAAAAACAATACGCGAAGCCCGTTCGGACAGCAGTATCAAGGCAGTTGTTTTAAGAGTCAACTCACCTGGAGGTAGTGCCTTAGCATCGGAAGTAATACTGCGTGAAGTGATACTGACTAAGGCCGTTAAACCCTTTGTTGTATCCTTTGGCGATGTGGCCGCTTCGGGTGGCTATTACATCTCGTGCCTTGCTGATAAAATTGTATCAAATCCCAATACCATAACCGGTTCTATTGGAGTTTTCGGTGTGATACCCAATATGCAATACTTCTTTAAAAACAAATTAGGTATGACTTTCGATATTGCAAAGACCAATGCCAACAGCGATATGGGCTCAGTAGTAAAACCACTTTCGCCTCAGGAACATGCCATCATACTGACTCAGGTTGAAGATATATACGATACCTTTATCACTCATGTATCAAACGGCAGGAAATTAACAAAAGAACAGGTCGACTCCATTGGTCAGGGCAGAGTGTGGGCAGGTACGGATGCTAAAAACATCGGTCTTGTTGATGAAATTGGCGGTCTTCAGAAAGCTATTGAAATAGCTGCAGGTCTGTGTAATCTTACTGAATACAGAGTTGTTGAGTTGCCTAAACAGAAAGATTTTCTTACCATGATAATAGAAGATATGAATGAAAATATAAGCATGCGGCTTGTTAAGAAATATCTGGGAACTCAATATACCTATTTCGAATATCTTAACAAAACATCACAGATGCAAGGTATTCAGGCACGTTTGCCTTATGAGGTAAAGATCTATTAACCAGGATTAATTGTTTTGCTTGTAGTGTTAAAAGGTTAAACTTAAGTAAATAGTAATGTGTGCCGTTTTGTACACTACAAAAACGATTTAAGATATTTTCACTTCTTTAATCACCTCTTCTCCCAGTTCAGTGTTAATAAGTGTTTTAATTTTTTCTTTGGCAAAGGAGAGTTCGTTACGTAAAGAAGCTGAATTAACTTCGATTATAAGAATATTTTTTTTAAAAACAATTTTCTTTGTTCTCTTATTAATCATTTTACCCATGATTTTTTCCCAGATATCTTGTATGTTTTTCTCCATCAGTTTATCCTTTATATAAGGATTGGACTTAAGAAACTGTTGGATGGCTTCTTTAAGAGTAATTTCGTTTGAATTACGCATGGGTTAATAGATTAACAGTGTCGTTGCTGACTTCAAAAAAACGGGCTTTGATTTCTGCATTCTTAAGTACACGGCTAACTCTTTCGATGTCTGTATCGGTAATAAAGACCTGTCCAAATTCATCTCCCCCTACGAGTTTCATAAGGTATTCGACCCTTTTGTTATCGAGTTTATCAAAAACATCGTCGAGTAATAAAATGGGTGTAAGATTTTTTATTTCTTTAGTTATTGTAAACTGAGATAATTTAAGCGCAATAAGAAATGTTTTTTGTTGACCCTGCGAACCAAATTTTTTCAGGGGTACTTTATTAAGGTTAAAAATCAAATCATCTTTATGGATACCCACAGTGGTATAAAGGGCTTTTCTGTCGGATGTAAGTGCTTCAGATAATAGTTTCTCAAAATTACTATGGAGCAGATGCGACTCGTAACTGATATGAATAATTTCTTTACCGCCAGATAAAGTTTCATAATAATTCTGAAATATGGGTAAAAAGTTTTTTATAAATTCTAATCTGCGGTCGAAAATCTTATATCCTAGTGTAATGAGTTTTTCATCCCATATCTCAATAGCAGATTTATCAAAATAATTGTTTTCGTAAAAGCTTTTGAGCAGGTAATTCCTTTGTAAGAGTGCTTTGTTATAATTTAACAGATTGTCCAGATAAAACTTATCAAACTGTGCCAGAACACTGTCGATAAATTTTCGGCGTATGTCACTGCCTTCGTTAATAAAGTCAGCATCCGAAGGTGAAATTATAACGAGAGGTATCAGACCGATATGGTCTGCAAGACGGGGATATTCTTTGTCGTTAAATTTGAATACTTTTTTCTCATTACGTTTAACAGAACATATTACCTGATGAGGTTTCCCTTCGATACTATATTTTGCTTGTAACATAAAAAATGGCTCATCATAATTTATATTCTGATAATCTATGTTATTGAAATAGCTTTTACAGAATGAGAGGTAATATATGGCATCTAAAACATTAGTTTTGCCTGCACCATTACACCCGATAAGGCAATTGACTGTACTCTGTGGTTCCAGTTCTGCCAATTTCAAATTTTTAAAATTCAGTAATGAGAGCTTTTCGATGTACATTTTAAATGTTTTGATTTAATCTTTTACGAGCTTAAAATTATCGTATTTTAAGAAATTTAAATAGGTATTTTCAAAAGATTTGTTCGTGGTGTTATAGCGGAACTTAAAATCGGCATTCAGTGTGATGTGCGCTATGGTATTAATACATTCAGTAAAGTTATGGCCATATTCATTAAGTGCAAATAAAAAAAACATAGCCAAATCATAGCCCATATATGCATATATGTCGGGTTCAATTTCGTATGTATTTCTGAATTTATAAATAAATTCAGAAACATTTTCATTATCATAATCAACATACGATGTTGAAAAATAATGAAAGTTTAATTTATCAAGATAATCTAATTCCAGTGTATTAAATTTTTGCCAACTGGGTAAACCGAAAAGTACAATTTTCTCTTCTTCCTGTAGCTCTGATAATTTTCTAATAAAGTTTGACACAAATGCTTCACTGTTGGATAAACAGAAAATGAAATTTGATGTTCCCCTGCTCATCTTATTAATAATACCAGTTAAACCCGATTGGTTATAAATAACTTCCGAATAACGGAAAAAGCTCGTATCCTCTTTAACTATTGTTCTCCATGCATTACTGAATATTCTAAGGATATTTTGCTCATTACTGGAATTATTATGAACTACAATTATATTTTTGTCGGTATGTCTTTTATGAAAGTAATTTACAAATTGTTCTATTTGTGTTTCGGCAGATAAGGCAATACTAAATAAATTTGACTGTGATGGCAGCGATTTATTATCGGAAATGAATGGGTTAATTATTTTTATTTTATTATCTTTTGCAAAATTCGCTATAATGTTAAAGGGTTCAATAAAAAAAGGACCTACAATAAGGTCGAGTTTTTTCATCTCAGTTTTTCCAATAAAATTTCTGGCAATTTGTAAGTCATCAGCCATATCCACCACATGCAGATTAATAGAAAGACCTGTTTTTTTTAAGCTGTCTAGGGCTAAAAGGAAGCCCTGATAAAACTGCACATAAGTAAAAGACCTGTAATTTATCTTAGAGTTTTGATAAGAATGGCTTGTAAAATCGGTGTTGATATCATTGATTTCGTTGAGATATAAAGGGATTAGCAATGCCACATTCAGAACTCTTTTATGAGGGTTAGGCGGACAATCCTTGTTTAAATTGAATTTAGGCGTTGTATCTTTTTCAATAGGTTTTTCTATAAGTTTTTCAAGAGTTTTGACAGTTTCTTCAAGTTCGAATTTAGTTTCTGTTGGGATTTTAAGGTTTTGTTTGGGTTTAATTCCCTTTTCTGCCCATGGGTTTAATGCCAGTATATCTTTAACAGGTACTACATATAAGTTGGAGATGCTGAAAAGCGTTTCTTTTTTTTGTACAATATGGATAAAATATTGCTTAGAGGTATCAGGAGGTACAACATTAATAGGTTGCTCTTCGATGATTTCAGATTTATCCGTACTTTGTGATATAATGATTCTCTGCCCTGCCTTTAAACCATTTTTTAGTTCAGGGTTTAACTTTTCCAGTTCTGCTATACTCACGTTGTATTTTTTAGAAATTCCAAAGAGCGTTTCACCTTTCAGAACATCGTGATAAATACTTTCTGTTTTAATATTTTTTGGAGGATTAGCCACTTCAGTAATTTCATATTCGAGCGGGATACGTAATACCTGAGCCGTATTGATTATATTGTTTTCAATATTGTTCTCCTTTACAATTACATTTAATGGTCTGTTGTAAGCAATAGCTATTGAATAAAGTGTTTGTCCTTTTTCGACGGTATGCAGGTAAAATTTCTTACCGTTTATGGTTTCAACCTTATCAGACACAAACACTTTAATAACATTGTTCTCTTGTGCCAATATTGTGGATAAGGTAAATAAATCTAAGACGAAATAAATAAAGATAATTTTAAATTCTAT
>CAZVOS010000206.1:0-5825 GCA_964628845.1 uncultured Bacteroidales bacterium
AACGGAGAAATATCCGTTGATACTTTGTCCGAAAAAGTGAAAAGAGCCGCACAGCTCATCAAATTTTGCAAAAACAAACTCATTACTACCGAGGAAGATGTAAACAAAATACTTAAAGAGCTTGAAAATGATACTATAACTGACGTGACAGGTGAAGAATAAAAAGATTTTGACAAATGAATAATAAAAATATTCTTATCCCTTCTCAGATTAAGATTAATTTTTATCCTTCATATATTTTTTTTAAATTTGTCCCGTTATATCAAAATAAATAATCTTAAACATCATTAAAAATGAAAATTTTAATTAAAACTATTCTAATCGCTGTACTTTTTATCTCAATTAATGCTTCAGCTCAGGCACAAAAACTTTTCTCAGGTACTATCGAATACGAAATTACCTACCCTGGTGCAGACTTAGACCCCGCTACTGCGGCCTCATTACCCACGTCTTTATCAATGACCGTGAGTGGTAAAAAATCACGTGTGGATATGTCGCAAGGCATGATGAACATTATTAAAATAAATAATGCCGAAACAATGAGCAGTATATCATTGCTCGATATTGTAGGTCAAAAATATTGCATTAAAACAAACAAAGAAGAAATTGAAAAAGCCATTGCCGAGCTTCCCGAAGCTAAAGTAACCCTGACAGAAGAAACCAAAGATATTGCAGGGAAAAAAGCCACCAAAGCAGTCATCATTTTTACAGAAGAAGATGGTACTGAAACCACCGAAGAAATTTATTTCTGTCCCGAAATAGGTGGCGATGGTTTTAATTTCGATACCCCATACCGCAATATTAATGGTGGTTTACTCGAGTATAAAATGGTAAGTGGCGATATCACCATGCTGTTTACAGCCAAAGAAATAAAATCTAAAAAAATTAAAGATACTGTATTCATGATACCTTCCGATTATCAGGAAGTAACCCCCGAAGAGCTGCAAAGCATTTTTGGTGGTATGGAATAGATATTCTTTTAATTTATAACTCCCTCATTACTCATCTCCAGACGAGTACATCTGTAACACCGTTTGTGATTGTTCACAGACAAGCATATCTCATTAATTATTACTATTAATTCTAGATATGTAGTAGTTAGATAGTCACAATGTTTGTGATTTTTAAAAATGTTAAGTGCTTGAGAATTATTTTAATATTTAAACATGATATCATAATATTAATACAGCAAACACTTCCAGAATGGTTTATAAAACTTTTTACTTTAGAAAATGATACTGTTTTAGACCCATTTATGGGTTCAGGAACATCTCTATTTGTTGCAAACAGAATGAAACGTAATTCGATTGGAATTGATATTGTCCCTGAATATTACGAAATGGTAAAAAAACAACTCCACCCAGTAGAACTTTACTTATTTGAACCAATAATTGAATATGAAAAAAATAAATCTAAATGAAGTATTGCGGTATGTAGAAAAAAACATTAGAACTTTTCACGAAAAACGAATGCAAAGTCTTGATTTACTAAAGCTTGCACAAGTTCTTAAAAGGGAAAATCCATATTTATTTAAAGCCAAATATGTTTTAACTGCTGAGAGTATAATTAGAGGAATTGTTGATGCTCATATTTCATCAAGCGAAGAAGGGATTTTTGGAGATTGGCTTGAAGGACTCGCGATATTCATTAACAAGAAAGTCTATAATGGAAAGAAATCTGGTATAACTGGTATTGACCTTGAGTTCGACAAAGATGGGAGTCGCTATATTGTGAATATAAAATCGGGTCCAAATTGGGGAAATAGCTCCCAAATTGCTAAAATGGTTTCAGACTTTAAAACAGCCAAAAAAACTTTAAGGACCAGTAATTCAAAACTTAATATTATTGCTGTAAATGGTTGTTGCTATGGACGAGAAAATAAACCTGATAAAGGTGATTATTATAAGTATTGTGGTCAAAGCTTTTGGGAATTCATTTCAGGAAACGAAAATCTTTATACAGAAATCATTGAACCATTAGGTCATAAAGCAAAAGAAAAAAATGAAATCTTTATTAAATCATATTCTCAAATGATTAACAAATTTACAAAAGAGTTTGCTAATGAATTTTGTAAAGATAATGGAGATATTGACTGGGAAAAGTTAGTTCGCTTTAATTCCTCAATCCTCTAAGAAATGAAAAAAATATAATACATTCGTATCTGTAAAAAATAATCTATTTATAACTTTTAAACCTAATTTTCGTTAATTCATTAATGTTTAATTTCTAATCTTTATATATATTTGCAAAAACTCAAAACAATTAATGGCCGCTTCTAAAAAAACAAAAACACAAAACAAATCAACACCTAAAAAAAAATCAAAAAAAAACTTCATAAAATCACTTATAAGTTTTTTTAAAGATGCAAGGGTACATAAAACATTGGGCTTATTTCTATGCCTGTTTTCTGTGTTTTTGCTCATCTCTTTTATATCCTATTTCTTTACATATAAAACCGACCAGAGTTTTATCGAAAGCTGTAGCTTCCGTTCTTTTCTTTTCGATGAATATGAAATAAATAACTGGATGGGGCGTCTGGGTGCCTTTTTTTCACATATCTTTATTAAAAGCTGGTTCGGGTTGGCTTCTTTTATTTTTATATTGCTGTTTTTCATAACTGGCTTAAAAATATTTATAAATATTAATTTATTACCACTGCAAAAGACCTATAAACACGCTCTATTTTGGATTGTATGGACTTCTGTAACGCTTGGACTCATATTCGGAAACGATACTTTCGGTTTCGGAGGCGTATTTGGCTATCAAACTTCATCATGGCTCGTTGAACTTATGAGTAATTTCGGGCTGGGTTTACTTCTCTTCTTTTCTCTATTTGTTTTCTTATTCTTTTCGTACAACCTAAACCAACTTAAACTCTTTAATATAAAACCAAAAGTTAAAACAGAAGAAGAAACAGAAGAAGAAAACGAAAATGAAAATAAAAATGTTTTAAGGCATAAAGATGAAGAACCAATATCAGAAGTAAACACCTTCGAATTTGAAATAGAAAATAATAATAAAGCCGAAATAGAGGAAGTTGAGGAAACTGTAAACGAAATTGATAACAGTCCACAGATAGAGTTTACAATTGAAGAAAATAAAACACAAGCACCCGAAGAAGAAGTGAACGATGAGAATTCCGATGAACATATTTGTGAAACTGAACCCTATGACCCTACTCTGGAATTACCCGGCTTTATTTTTCCTGCCGTTGAATTGTTAGACGAATATAATGATACTCAGGCAAATGTGCAAAGAGATGAACTTAATAAAAATATCGACAGAATTGTTGATACTCTTAAAAATTACGCCATCTCCATTATTAAAATAAATGCTACTATTGGTCCTACTGTTACGCTTTACGAAATAATACCTGCTCCAGGTGTACGCATATCTCGCATTAAAAACCTTGAAGATGATATTGCTCTAAGCTTGTCGGCACTTGGTATTAGAATAATAGCTCCCATACCAGGTAAAGGTACCATTGGTATTGAAGTACCCAACCAGAACCCCAAGATAGTATCTATGAGGTCTGTTATCGAATCTGTGCGATTTCAGAATAATAAGTTTGATTTGCCCATTGGCCTTGGTAAAACAATATCAGACGAAAGTTATGTAACAGACCTCACCAAGATGCCCCACCTGCTTATGGCTGGTGCTACCGGTCAGGGCAAATCTGTTGGGCTTAATGCTGTTTTAACCTCTCTCTTATATAAAAAACATCCTTCACAAGTCAAGTTTGTACTTGTTGACCCCAAAAAAGTAGAACTTAGCTTGTTCTCTAAAATTGAAAGACATTACCTGGCAAAACTCCCCGACTCTGAAGAAGCTATCATTACAGATACACGTAAAGTAGTATGTACTTTAAACTCATTGTGTATTGAGATGGATCAGCGTTACGACTTGCTGAAAGATGCTCAGGTGCGCAATATTAAGGAATATAATGCCAAATTTATTGCCCGTAAACTGAATCCCAACAACAATCACAGATTTCTACCCTATATTGTCCTTATTGTAGACGAATTTGCCGACCTTATTATGACTGCAGGTAAAGAAATTGAAGGACCTATTGCCCGCCTCGCACAACTGGCACGCGCCATAGGTATTCACCTGATAATTGCCACCCAGCGACCCTCTGTAAACATAATAACAGGTACTATTAAAGCCAATTTCCCTGCCCGCCTCGCTTTTCGTGTTACCTCAAAAATAGATTCCCGTACGATCCTCGATACTGGTGGCGCCGACCAGCTTATAGGCAGGGGAGATATGTTGCTCTCTACAGGTAACGAAATTATACGCCTGCAATGTGCCTTTATTGATATTCACGAAGTGGAAAAAATTACCGACTTTATTGGTTCTCAACGTAGTTACCCCGATGCTTTCCACCTGCCCGAATATGTGGACGAACTCTCCGAAGGCAATACTTCGCTCGATGCTGGCGAAAGAGACCCCATGTTCGAAGAAGCCGCCAGAGTTATAGTCAACCACCAACAAGGTTCTACTTCACTTATTCAACGCAAACTCAAACTCGGCTACAACCGTGCCGGGCGCATCATAGACCAGCTCGAAGCCGCTGGCATTGTAGGGCCTTTCGAAGGAAGCAAAGCCAGAGAAGTAAAGTTTAAAGATATTGTTGCTTTGGAACAATATTTGAACGGGCTCGCCAACAAGTCTAATATTTAATCTCAAAAATACATATCATGAAAAAGATATTTCTTATTACCCTCACTCTTATTATTTCCTTTACCTGTCTCAAAGCACAAGAGGTAGATAATAAATCAAAAATTATTCTCGACGACCTCGCTGCTAAAGTGAAATCGTATAATACTCTCAAAATAGATTTCAGCTACAGCATGAAAAATAAACAAGAGAAAATAGATGAAACCATTAAAGGTACGCTCTACTTGAAAAAAGAAAAATACCGCCTCGAACTACCCGAACAAATCATTATTTGTGACGGAAAATCTGTTTGGACAATTATGAAAGATGTTAGTGAAATACATATATCAGCAGTCGAAGAGTCAGATGATGTGATTACACCTCAGAACATATTCACCATGTATGAAAAAGGGCACCGCAGCAAACACATACGCGAAGGAGAAGAAAAAGGTAAAAAGGTTCATGTTATTGAACTTGTTCCTACTGAATCGAAAGAATATCATAAGGTGCGGCTCAACATCGAAAAAGAAACTAATATGCTTGTCAGTGCCGTCATTTTCGACAGAAATGGCACCACCTTTACCTACGACCTCGTTAAAACACAACCCAATATCACTATTGCTGATGACAAATTCACTTTTAATGCCGCAGCGTATTCAAAATTTGAGATTATTGATTTAAGGTAGAACCTGAAGAATATTCCAGATAGAAAAATTTTTGTCAGTTAGTAGTGTTTAAATTTTGAGTTTAATAAATTTTTTAATTGCTACTCCCTTATCAGACATAACTTTTATTACATAAATACCAGTTGCAAAATTTGATATATCAAGACTTGTTTTCATCTCTGAACAACTCATTGATTTAATAATGTGTCCTTCAATACTCAAAATTTCTATTGTCCCTGATTACAAACAGCAACAGTGCTGTCAATTCCAATGAGCTGCGTCCAAAGTGTATTCCCAAGACTGTCAATTTATGTAACGATAATATCAATTACGCCACTCGAAGTGTTGCCACACAGAATAAAACCGTTATCATTAGTTTTAACAAGTGATTTCCCCACCTGATAACAAAATGTTTTTGACCATATAAGCTCACCATCTTTATCTGTTCGAACCAGTAAAGCGTAATTATAATTCTCGTAATAATGGCCATAAATAACATAG
>CAZVOS010000207.1:0-5820 GCA_964628845.1 uncultured Bacteroidales bacterium
GTTCCTTAAATGGCGGGCTGCTCAAATAAACATTCCTGATGACTCTTCACTTATAGATTTTTTAGAACATTTTTATTCAAACCCCTTTGCCCTTACTACAACTACATTCAGCTTTAAAACAAGTCCAATAACATTACTTAACGACATCAGAGATTTTCTGATGACAGAAGAAAAAAAATGGCAACATCATGATTTATTTGAATAACTTTACTGAATCAATAACGGCAATATGATAACTATTCTGGGCCCAACCGCCTGCGGCAAAACACATCTGGCTGTGCTTTTGGCAAAGCATATAGATGGCGAAATAATCAGTGCCGATTCGCGACAATTGTACCGCAATATGGATATTGGAACAGGTAAAGATTTATCAGAGTATGTGGTGGATGGTAAAGCCGTACCTTATCATCTAATAAACATTGCAGATGCCGGGCTTGCGTATAATGTCCACGAATTTGTAAAAGATTTTGAAAGTTGTTATGAAAATATTCTATCAAGAAATAAAAAGATTATACTCTGCGGTGGCTCAGGAATGTATATCGAAGCCATACTCAAGGGCTATAAACTTATTAATGTGCCCGAAAATAAGTCTTTACGCATAGCTCTTTTAAAAAAAACGGATGCTGAGCTGATAAGTTTGTTGAAATCATTAAAAAAAACGCATAATACAAGCGACTTCACCGACAATGAAAGACTTATCAGAGCCATTGAAATAGAAACCTATTATATAGAAAACAATATAAAAGAGCTGAAATCGAAATCCTATTCCAGTCTTGTTTTTGGTATTGATATGCCCAGAGAAATCATCAGACAACGCATTACAGAACGGCTTCATTACCGGCTTAACAATGGTATGGTCGAGGAAGTGCAGACCCTTCTCGACAACGGCATATCTTCCGAAATGCTCAAATATTATGGTTTAGAGTATAAATACATCACACTTTATCTTGAAAAAAAATTGGCTTATAACAATATGGTTGAACTGCTCAACACAGCTATACATCAGTTTGCAAAGCGACAGACTACTTGGTTCAGAAGGATGGAAAAACAAGGTATTTTAATTCACTGGCTCGATGGTTCGAAGAGCGATACACAAAAACTAGAAGAGATAAAAAATATCATTAACAAAAGTCATGAAAATTAAACCCATCATAAGTTTTATAATAACACCATTAGCTTGCTTGTTTATTATATTTTTCTCAGGTATTTCTCCCGACAATCCAAAAATAGTTTATACGCTTGCTATCTCTTTATTGATGGCTGTGTGGTGGCTCACCGAAATTATTCCTTTGGCTGTAACTTCACTTATACCCGTAGCTTTGTTTCCACTTTTTGGAATAATGGACGGTAAGGATGTGTCGTCGGCTTATTTCAATGATGTTATTTTTCTGTTTATGGGTGGTTTTATGATTGCCTTAGCCATGCAGAAGTGGGATTTGCATAAACGTATTGCATTGCATATACTGAAGTTAACAGGTACCAGCCCTGCCAGAATTTTGCTGGGATTCATGCTGGCAACAGCTTTTCTTTCGATGTGGATTTCGAATACCGCCACAGTGATGATGATGTTGCCCATACTGCTTTCGATTATTTACAAACTGGAAGAAAATATGGGTAAAGCCGCTATGGACAAATTTTCGGTGGGTTTGCTGCTGGGTGTTGCCTACAGTGCTTCTATTGGAGGTGTGGCTACATTAGTTGGCACACCACCCAATCTTTCGCTGATTAGAATACATCACATCTATTTCCCCGATGGCTCTGATATTTCGTTTGCACAATGGTTTATTTTTGCTTTGCCTTTTACTGTACTATTTCTTTCAATAGCTTGGTTCTATCTGTATAAGGTATTCGGTCCCGGTAAAAACAACTGGCCCAATATTGATAAAAATACTTTTCGCCAAGAACTCAGATTGATGGGAAAGACCAAAAAAGAAGAAAAAATCATTCTGTTTGTCTTTATTTTAACAGCATTATTATGGCTCTTAAGGGCTGATATTGTTATTGGCTCATATAACTTCAAGGGCTGGGCTCACTTATTACCCGAAAAAAAATTCATAAACGACGGTACAATAGCTATTTTCATGGCTTTAATATTATTTATAATTCCCTCTGGACAAAGTAAAGGAGCACATCTGCTCGACTGGGAAACGGCTTCGAAACTTCCCTGGCACATCCTTCTGCTTTTTGGAGGCGGCTTTGCTTTAGCTTCTGGAATCAAAGAGTCTGGTTTGTCGTTATGGTTTGGTGAACAATTGTTTTTTATCACATCCTATCCTGTAATCGTAATTATATTATGTATTTCGTTAATAATGACCTTCCTTACAGAGCTCACATCCAATACCGCCACAACCGAGATGGTGCTGCCTATTCTGGCAGGTATTTCGATAGAAACAGGAATTAATCCATTATTACTCATGATACCAGCCACCTTATCGGCTTCTATGGCATTTATGCTGCCTGTAGCCACGCCTCCCAATGCAATTGTCTTCGGTACTTCACGCATGACAATAGCTCAAATGGCTAAGCAAGGGCTGGTTCTCAATATTATAGGAGCCGTTTTAATTACACTATTTACTTATTTCTGGGGGCAGTTTGTATTTATTACTCCCTGATTAAAACTTATACCCAAAATAATACCCCATACTTATTTTCAGCTTAATAGGAAAGCCCGTTAGGACAAAATCATTCTCCACTTTTTTGAAATCCTTGGTAGTATTATGATAATAGGTGCTGTTATTTTTATATCCAAGACCAAAATATAAATCAATAAAAAACTTATTATTCAAAAGGTGCTGATAGCCCATATATAAACTAATGTTTTTATGCACTATATGATAATAATCCTGTGTGTAAGCCCTTTGTCTGTACGAAAAATAGGAATGACTGAAAGAAGCATGCGGCCCCATATAAACACCGCAAGAGGAACAGAACATGGGCATTATCCATTTATATTGTGCCTGAAAGCGATATCCTGAAATTTTAAAAACAGGTGATATCTGAACCATATTGCTTGCAATATTATGAGTTAATGCCTCCATACGTTCCGCCATATAAATAAATATATTTTTCGAAAGTAACGAAGCCCCCAACGACAAGGCATTATTATCAGCAACAGTAAATTCATAGTTCAAACCCCATTCGGAAGTGATAAAATTTGGTCCAAAAAAAATTGCTCCAGGCCTTGTCTTTATAAGCTCATAAGAATTTTTTTTTGGCATAAGCATATTTAATGAATCATTTTGTGAATATAATTCAGAAAAAGCAGTGAAAAAAATCAGAAAAAGTAAAGAATATTTCATTTTAGCGTGTAAGCGTAACAGCGCCGGTAACTTTAACAATTTCTTCGTTTATGCTTTTATAGGTGATGAAGAAATAATAAGTCCCTGAAGAAATCTGATTGCCATTATAAGTGCCATCCCAGCCGTCGAATCCTTTGTAAAGCTCCTGTCCCCAGCGGTTCATTACTGTAAGGTCATAATCCTTCATAAACACATCATTGTTGCCATCATTATTGGGTGTAAAAGCATTAGGAATTGATTTTATACCAATAATAATGTCATCCGAAACATAAGAGCAACCATTTTCGTCGGTTACAACAACAGTAACAATATCGCTATTCTGAAGGGTATTGGTGATGTAAATATTGCTGTTGCTACTTTGTAACAAAGTATTATTAACATAATAGTCGTAAAGGTTATAAAAAGAAGGCATAGCGGTAAAGGTAACTGCCTGACCTACAATAGCAGAATTATCAGGTCTGTCGCATGTAAGTGAGATGTATGGCTGAGGAGAAATTATTATGAAAATTGGTTTTCTGCCGCCAGGGTTGGAACAGCCATTACTACCAACTGTCTCGATCCAAAGCGTAATATCACTGCTTATATTGGTTAAAATTATAGTATCTCCTGTTGCAATTATTTGCCCTCCTGTTTCGTCATTCCACCAGTTGATAGTAGCACCTGGCACCTGAGGAACACCTATAAACACTGAATCAGTGGCACAAATCCAAAGCGTATCGCTCACTGCTGGCAAAGAAGGTGAGGGCTGAGAAACAACAAAAACAGAATCGGTACCTCCAATACCGCAGGCATTGGTAGGTGTAACTTTAATAAATCCGGAGGTGGCATACAGCCAATCAACAGTAATATTGTTTGTATTTTGCCCTCCAATAATGTTTATACTTAAAGGGGCCTCCCATATATAGCCGGTAGCATTATTTACAGGGTTTATAAAATAATTGCTAATCTCACCCTGACACACAAATAAAGGTCCGCTTATATTGCCAGGAATAGCTGGTGGTAAAGTGCTCACTGTCACATATATTGAAGTTGGATTGCCACTTCCACAGGCGTTCACAGGTGTTACCGATATTGTTCCTGTAGTGGCATTGCCCCAATTAAGAGTGATGCTATTGGTGCCATTTCCGGAAACTATAGTGGTATTGGAAGGCACATCCCATTGATATGAGGTAGCACCATTAACATACGGGATGGTATAGGTCACTATATCACCAGTACACACAGCACTTGGGCCACTGATACTCATAGGGTCTTCGGGTGCAATACTGGCTGTAATATTAATTGAATTGGGATTGCCATTGCCACATATATTACCTGGAGTTACCGTGATAGCACCCGTTGTATTATTGTAAGCCACAACACTAATGGTATTGGTGCCTTGTCCCGATATTATTGACACCCCATTGGGTACAAGCCATTGATAATCGCTAGCTCCGGTTACACTGCCAATACTGTATGTAGCTGCTGTTCCCACGCAAATGGTCTGAGGGCCGTTTATAGCACCTGCATTACCAGGCAAAGGAGTGATGCTTACATTTATACTCCCTGAGCCGCCACAACCATTGGCATCGGTAACGGTAACACTATAAATTCCTGCTGTCGAAGCTGTTATGGTTTGTGTGGTCATGCCATTCTGCCAATGATAAGAAGCATACATACTGCCCGCATCTAATATCACACTGCCAGTACCACAAATAGATGTAGGGCCGTTAGGAATTATATTCACATTAATACTGCTGCCCACACTTACGGTTACAGGGGTACGATAGTTTGTAATGCAAGATGTTGTACTATTTACATGTGCTACGTAATATGTTGTAGTGTTCGTCAATACAGGTGTTGTATAAGAAGTACTGTTCGACTGTAGCAAAGAGCCACCATTTGGGGCATTGTACCAGTTGAAGTTGGATGTGCCTGTGGGCGACACCACATTTAGTACTACCGAGGAGTTGCTGCACACAGATACGTTGTTAAGCTGGGGAATAGGTTCGCCAATAATATAAGCATTTGGCGCCAGTGTTGCAGGAATGGCAGCTCTTATGCCGCCTGAATTTCCACCGCTTGCACCTGTTACGGTTGTCAGAATATAGTTCCAGTTGGCCGGCTGTGGTGTTACCCCACGCATCACCGAAAAAGCACATTCGTTAACTCCTGCAGGAAAATCATTGGTGAGATGATATTGAAACAATAGATTCCCAGAAGGATTGCCTGTATTGGCATGAATTCTTGTGTACCAATTGGCTGTGTTGGTGCCATTGGGTGAAACAGTATCTGAAATCATCGAAATATTGGAGGCCCCGCCGTTGGATGTCTGTTCATAAGTTATTGGTCTGTATTTCAATGGTGTTTCATTCATAGGACCTATAGGAAAAAGGTAACTCGCTGTACCGGGAGCCACCTCTCTTTTGAGCCGTCCTACAATAAAACTGTTCTGATTATTAAAAACAACAGCCCCTGTGCTGCTGTTGCTTACGTAAACTTCGTAAGCTTCGGTTGTAAAAATACAAGCTGCAGTTAACAA